>NZ_JBDNIJ010000177.1:0-8625 GCF_041688325.1 Ilumatobacter sp. | reverse complement strand
TCACTTGTCAAGTAAGTGCAGTCGAGGTTGTTGGTGAGTGCGTTAACCTCTATCTTGAGTCCTGACGAATAAAGATTTTGATCCATCCCCCCTGGATCCCCCCACCCCCCGAATATCTCTCGAACACAGGAAGCAAGGAGCACCACATGCCTAAGGCAGTCGGTATCGACCTCGGTACCACCAACTCAGTCGTCTCGGTCCTGGAAGGCGGTGAGCCCATCGTCATCCCGAACTCCGAAGGTGGCCGCACCACCCCGTCCGTCGTCGCGTTCTCCAAGGCAGGCGAAGTCCTCGTCGGTGAAGTCGCAAAGCGTCAGGCGATCACGAACCCCGACCGCACCTTCCGTTCAGTCAAGCGCCATATGGGCGAGTCTTGGAAGTCGGAAGACATCGACGGCAAGCAGTACACCGCACAAGAGATCAGCGCCCGCACGCTGATGAAGCTCAAGCGCGACGCCGAGAGCTACCTCGGTGACACGGTCACGCAGGCCGTCATTACGGTCCCCGCGTACTTCGACGACGCCCAGCGCACCGCAACGAAAGAAGCTGGCACCATTGCGGGCCTTGAAGTCCTGCGCATCATCAACGAGCCAACTGCAGCAGCGCTTGCCTACGGCCTCGACAAGGGCGACGAAGACGAAACCATCCTCGTGTTCGACCTTGGTGGCGGCACGTTCGACGTGTCTGTCCTCGAGATCGGCGATGGCGTCTTCGAAGTGAAGTCCACGCACGGCGACACCGTTCTTGGTGGCGACGACTGGGATCAGCGCATTATCGACTGGCTCGTCCAGCAGTTCAAGGCAGCCCAGGGCGTTGACCTCAGTGTCGACCGCATGGCTGCACAGCGCCTGCAGGAAGCCGCCGAAAAGGCCAAGGTCGAACTCAGCCAGGTGCAGAGCACACAGATCAACCTGCCGTTCATCACCGCCACGGCCGATGGCCCGCTGCATCTCGACGAACAGCTCACACGCGCGAAGTTCCAGGAGCTCACTGCCGATCTCATCGAGCGTTGCCGCACTCCGTTCGAGCAGGCCCTCAAAGACGCTGGCGTCGCCAAGGGCGAACTCAACCACGTGATCCTCGTCGGCGGCTCGACCCGCATGCCGGCCGTCACCGATCTCGTGCAGGACCTCACCGGTAAAGAGCCGAACAAGACGGTCAACCCGGACGAAGTGGTTGCCATCGGCGCTGCTGTCCAGGCCGGCGTGCTCCGCGGCGACGTCAAGGACGTCCTGCTGCTCGACGTCACGCCGCTGTCGCTCGGCATCGAGACCAAGGGTGGCGTCATGACCAAGCTCATCGAGCGCAACACCACTATTCCGACCAAGCGTTCCGAGGTGTTCACCACTGCAGAAGACATGCAGCCGTCGGTCGAGATTCACGTGCTCCAAGGTGAGCGCGAGATGTCGAGCTACAACAAGACCCTCGGCAAGTTCACGCTTGTCGACCTGCCGCCTGCCCCCCGTGGCGTGCCGCAGATCGAGGTCACTTTCGACATCGACGCCAACGGCATCGTGCACGTGAGTGCCAAGGACCGAGCCACCAACAAAGAGCAGTCGATGACGCTCAGTGGCCAGTCGACGCTCAACAAGGACGACATCGCACAGATGGTCAAAGACGCCGAGGCACACGCCGACGAAGACGCCAAGCGTCGCGCCGAGGCCGAAGTCCGGAACAACGCCGACAGCCTCGTCTACCAGACCGAAAAGGTCCTCCGCGAGCAGGGTGAGAAGGTCCCGGCCGAAGAGAAAGACGCTGTCGAGGCGCCCCTCGCTGACCTCAAGAAGGCACTCGAAGGCAACGACAACGACGCAATCAAGTCGACAACCGAAGCCCTCATGGCGGCCAGCCAGGCATTCAGCCAGAAGCTCTACGAAGCAGCTGCAAAGGATGCAGGAGCAGAAGGCTCCTCCGCATCTGGCCAGGGCGACACGGGCGCAGGCGACGTGAATGACGACGACATCGTCGACGCCGAAATCGTCGACGACGAGCCGGAAGCCTGAGGCACCGGTCGTGTCCAACATGGGAGATGGCGACATGGTCGATCCCGATGATCTGAACGACGAGGAGCTGGCCGGGAGTGCATCCCGGTCGGCTTCCGAGTCGGCAGCGGCTGCTGATGCAGCTGATGCAACGGGTCAGAACGACGTGCCTGAACGGGCCGGCGAATTCGACGAAATCGATACTTTGTCGGCACTCGATTTCGAGGTCCCCGAAGTTGTTGCAGCCGATCTGGTGGACGAGTCTGGCGCCGAGGTGGACTTCTCCGACATCGATGTCGCCGCGGTTCTTGCCGAACGCGACGAATACAAGTCAATCGCCCAGCGTGTGCAGGCCGAGTTCGAAAACTTTCGCAAGCAGGCCAACATTCGTGCGCAGTCCGATGCTGACCGGGCGACCGGTCGACTCGCCGAGGCGTTCTTGCCGGTCCTCGATGCGGCTGAAGCAGCGTTCCTTCGTCATCCTGATGAGGTGGGCCCACTGCTCAACCAGATGCTGGCCGAGCTCAAGAAGCAAGGTCTCGAAAGTCTCGATCTCGACGGGCAACCGTTTGACCCCGAGGTCGCCGAGGCGGTCGCCCACGATCCAATCGATGGTGGTGTACCGATCGTGGCAGAAGTACTGCGCAGCGGTTACCAGTGGAAGGGCAAGACCCTCCGCGCCGCCATGGTCAAGACAAAAGACTGAGATGTACGGCGTGGCGCCGGGCGCCACGCCGTACATCTCGAACGCCGAGGAGGTGAGCACAAGATGGCTGCACAACGAGACTGGTTCGAAAAAGACTTCTACAAGACCCTGAGGGTGAGCGCGAGTGCCACCGACAAGGAGATCACCAAGGCGTATCGCAAGCTTGCGCGAGAGCTGCACCCTGACAAGAACCCCGGTGACGATGTCGCCGAGGAAAAGTTCAAAGAGGTGTCGGCCGCCTACGACGTCCTCGGCAACGATGACAAGCGTGCCGAATACGATGAAATCCGCCGTATGGGCCCCGCCACAATGGGTGGCCGACCTGGCGGATCTGACGGATTTTCCTTCAACGTCGGGGACATGGGTGGAGGGCTCGGCGATGTCCTCGGCGGGATGTTCGGCCGCAATGGCGGCCGAGGTCGAGGTGGATCGAGCGGTGTTCAGCCGCGACGCGGTACGGACATCGAAGCCCAGCTCACGGTCGATTTTGCCGATGCCGTCACGGGCCTCGAAACCACGCTGTATCTCACTACTGATGCTCAATGTTCGACCTGCCATGGTTCGGGCGCCAAGCCGGGCACGTCCCCCAAGGTGTGCAGCAACTGCCAGGGCCGCGGTGTCACTGACGACAACCAGGGCATGTTTTCCTTCTCGTCGCCGTGCCATTTGTGCTCGGGCACCGGCCGCCTGATTGACGAGCGCTGCGGGACCTGTCGCGGTGGCGGTGTCGAGAAGCGGCCTCGCGAGGTGAAGACTCGGTTGCCTGCAGGTGTGAAAGACGGTCAGACCATTCGCCTGAAGGGGCGGGGTGGTCCGGGTCGGAACAACGGCCCGAACGGTGATCTGCTCGTCCAGCTCAAGGTCATGCCGCATCACATGTTCGGTCGCAGCGGCGTGAACCTCACTGTCGCTGTCCCGATTGCATTTACAGATGCAGCGCTCGGTGCCGACATTCAGGTGCCGACACTCAGCGGCCCGACGGTGACCCTGCGCGTGAAAGCGGGCACGCAATCAGGAACCCGACACCGCGTCAAGGGCAAGGGCATCGAGACCCCCAAAGAGCAAGGCGACCTGATCGTCACCGTGAATGTGCATGTCCCGACCGAATTGAACGACGCAGAACGCTCGGCAATCGAGCGCCTTCGTGCAGCCACTACGGTGGTCGCAAGCGAAGTAAGTAGTGAGGCACCGAGCGGTGCGTGAAATCGCGCGACGCTCACCGAAGAGGCACCCACATGGCTGACAACGAGGCAACCAGGCGAACTCGCTCTTCGGCGGTGTACGTGATTTCGGTCGCGGCTGAACTTTCTGGCATGCACCCACAGACGTTGCGGATCTACGAACGTCGTGGACTCGTCGAGCCGGCTCGAACACAAGGCGGCAACCGCCGCTACAGCGACGCTGACATCGCCATCTTGCGGCGGATCTCTGAACTGACCTCGGAGGGTATGAACCTCGAAGGAATTCGCCGTGTCATGCACCTCGAAGCTGAGAACGTTCGGTTGCGTACCGAACTCGAACAAGCTCGTGAGATAGCGCTGCATGCCATTGCCGAGGCCGAACGCAGCCAGGCGGCTGGCGTACGGGCCGCCGCTGGCGGCGGCCTCGTTCCGCTGCGGCAGGCAGTCGCCGTCTTCGGCAAGCGGCCGAGCATCTTCGACCGGGACTGACCCGTCGAACCGGGAGGACTCCATTTTGAGCCGCCTTGGACTTCTCCAGGTGTTCGTCAGCCGCGTCGCGGCCTAAACCGGGAGAAAGCGCGCTTCGTCGCACTCGGTCCCGACGGCAATGTCGGTGCGCCGATGGACGAGACGCGCTCGATCGCCCATGGGCGGCGAGCCAAGTGTGCTTCGGTCACGGTCAACGACATAATGTCGACCGGTCGGTGCCGTCCGCCGATCCTGGCTGCTCCGATGGCTGCGCCTATGGCGACGCACTGTCGCGCCGGGCTGCGGAGGTCGTGAGGCGGGAACGCCGGGTACGGCGCCGTTCCGACGAGGAGCGCGTCCGCGTCGACGTCGTTGACGCTGACAAGGTTGGGCTGAGCAGCGCCCACCGCGAGGAGGTGTTCGATGATCGATTCGATGTCGTTGAGCCCGTCGAACATGGCCACGGAAAACGATGCTCCACCACAAAGGAGCAAGGGATGTGCCGTACCGGCTGTGTTGGACGCAGCCGCAGCGACCGGCACGCCTCCGTCGAACGCTGTGGTGAACGTTTCGCTTGCTGCAGCAGCCCGTTCGACGTAACGGATCTCGGGGGAAACGGCGCGGGCCAGTGCGATCGGGCTCGGTTCGACAGCGACGTCGAGGAAGCCGGCGCGTTCAGCCAAGGTCTCGAAGCGGCGCACCCGTTCGATGGGCCAGTCCAGGGCGTACAGCCAACGGCGCGGGCCCTCGTCGACCAGCAGCGTCGAGGCCATCCCGAGCCGTCGGGCGACATCACCACGGAGGACGTTGAGTTCGGGGCCGGATTGCCCCGTGACATCGATCCGATGCAGCGACGAGGACGCCGGGAACATCGCGATTCGGGCCGGGACCGGAGCACCACCGAGTTCGGCGCGAAGCCGAACGAAGGCATCGAGCACTACTCGATCGTCGTCGACCGATCGCAACGAAACTTCGGCGGCGTGTGCGGGAAGGGCACCATCGGCATCGATGAGGACTGCACGCAGGACCCGGTCGGTGCACTCGATGCCGACGGCGGACTGTTGGTCCGTCACGATGCAGTCCTCGCGGCGAGAGCCATGGCGAGGTCGAGGCTGCTTTCGAGACTGGCGAGCTGCAGCATGCTTGGTTCGTCGTTGATGATCGCATGGCATCGCCCGGTGATCGACGCGAAACGTTCTGGCTGTTCGATACCGAGCATCCCGTAGCCATCGAGGTCGCTGAGTGAGGCGACGAGAACGGTCGAGCAGGCGCGGATCAACTCTTCGGCGTCGACAGGGTGGGACGCAGTGGCCACGACGTTGATCCCGACGACGGCGCCGCGCTGGGCGAGTTCAGCCAACGCTCTGCGTGCCTCGGGTGCCAGGCGTTCGATATCGCGAACAAGCAGCAGATGGGCCGGATGGTCACTGATCCGAAATGCCGTATCGGCCGACCGTCGGCGCAGTTCCGCCTGGGACTGTTTGATGAGGTCCATCAACGCCTCCGGCTGTTCGGGCGAGGCGACCTGAGCCATGTGGGGGATCGATTCGAGTGCGCTTCGTCGACCGGCCTGGTGTTCGATTGCGGACACGATCAGATCGTCTGTGGCGAACCGATCGACGATGCCGCAGACCATCACATCGAGCAGCGCCCGGATCCCGGACCTTGGCGCCCCGAGGGCGATGATCGACCCCGTCGGTCCGGGCAGCCACCAGTGCGGCGTCGCTGTCGTTGACGCAGCCGTTTCGATCAGGCCGATCGGGATGCCGCGACGGTTGTCCTGGGTGAGGAAGCTCTCGGCGTCGAGCGTGAGCGGGAGTGGGACCGGTATCAGCGACGCAGGCCGTTCGATCTGCCGCTGATCAGCGAGGCTGCGGAGCCCGTCGACGAGACGGCGAACCATTCGATCGGGTTGCTGGAACACGCTGCCTGACACACGTTCGAGTCGTCGTTCGAGCGGGCTGGGTGGACGACCGAAGACGAAGGGCTTGACCGAGACGGCGTCGCCCGTGTCTGTCGGCGGGTCGTCGGGCGAGAACGGTGTCCGAAGCTGGCGGTCGCGGTCCTGCACCGTGGCCTGACGCGCCCCGCTGTTGCGGTCGATGGCCATTTCGGCGGCGTGGGCGCGGGTGACCGATGCGTCGAGTGCATCGGCGAACGTGCCGCCGACGTGCGGGAGTTGGCGGTCGCGGTCGTGCACGGTGGCCCGAAGCGCTCCGCCGTAACGGTCGACGGCGATTTCGACAGGGCAGGCGCGCCTCACTGATGCGTCGAGCGACGCCAGTGGCAATGCGGTCGTCACCACGAGGTGCACTCCGGACGTCTGATCGGCGAGTTCGGTGAGAGCAGTGATCAACCCGGGGGCTGCCAGCTCGGTGTCAGTAAGTCCGTGGACGAAGATGGCGAGGCGTTTGCCGGCTGATTGGCCTGAGCTGACGAATTGACGGAGGTGAGCTTCGAACCGGTCTGCGGCATGATTACCGCGGTCGGCGAATGTGCCGGCGAAGTGAGGGAGTTGTCGGGCCGCGTCGAACTCCGACGCTCGACGGTGATCGACTTCGACAATCGACAGCTCGTTGGGTGACCATGTCGAACCCATCGACAGAGCGATCACCTCGGCGATGTTGTCGGCTTCGTCGATGCTCGATCCGCTGATGGCGACGCCGCGGTCGAGACCGAGGTCGATGCCGACCACGGCTCCAACAAGCGCTCCAATGCCGAGTTTGACTTCATTGCCTGGCTTGCCGAGCTGACTGTCCCAGCGATCTGATGCCTCGTGGGCCGAGACGATTTCCGCCAGCGTCGGGTTGATTGGCGCAACGTTGTCGGAGGAATCGATCGGTAGATCGGGGTCAACGAGCGGGGCGAGGTGGCGAGCTACGTCAGCGGCCACGTCGAGATCGACCAGCCCGACTCGCAGATCGGTTCGTGCTGTGCGAGAGAGGTGGACGAGGCCAGCGCGACCGGGGGTCTCTTCATCGAGCTCGATGAGGGTCGAGGCCGAAACCGGTGCGCCAATGCGGTCGCGGCACAATGCGATCACGGTGACATGGTCCGGCCGGTCTATCAACACCTCTCGAAGAGGGGCACCGGCGTGATTCCACGACGCGCTGTCGGTCACGGCGAGCAGCACGCGTTTTCCTGGCGTCGTGGAGACTCGAGCTGCCCATGAGGCGACTTCGAGTTCGTTCGAGAGAATGTCGGGGAGGTCGTCGTGGCGCAGGTGTGGCAGCCACTTGGCCCAATCCCAGGTCTCAAGCCGTTCTCGGCTTGGCACGATGGCGACCGCCAGATCCGCAGGACCGTAGCGGGTGACCGCGTCGATCAGGATCGACCGAAGCACCGCCTCGCCGTCTTCGCTTTGCCCAGTGATGGCAACGATGCCGAGGTGGCACAGATCGAGGGTGACGCTCCCGTTTCCGTCCACCTGATCGGCGCCGTCGGCCAGACCGACACTCACTGGCATCGACGTCGTGGTTGCTCGTTGGTGCCAGAGGCCATGGCGGCGGTCACGTGCATCAAGCACAGAATCGACGAGAAAACGACGGGTTCTGCCTGGTTCCCCAGGTGGCCTGTTGTGGACGATGGTGCCGTCGTTCGTTGGACGCTGCTGCGGACGCTGGTGGGGCTGCGCCGGTTCGACCATAAAGACACGTCCGTCGACGACCAGGCAGCCGCCAGCCCACAATCGCGCCTCGGTCAACGGTGCCCCATCGAGCATGATGTTTGACGTCGAACCGCTCGGCGAGACGGTCACTCCGCTGCCGTGCACGTCCAGTTCGAATTCGGCGGATTCGACGGTGTCGAAATCGAGTTCGGGAGCCGACGCTCTGATGCTTGGGCCGACGCGGTAGTTCCCGGGCGGCAAGGGTCGGATAGTTCCAGCACCGGGGCCCGTGGGCTGCAGCAGATTGACGACTGCGTCGACGGCCGCGTTCCGGTCGAGATTGGTGTCGATGATCGACCCATTGAAGATTGCGAGGGTGGAGAGCGGAGCTCGGGTGTCGACGAGGTGATTGTCGACGAGCGCAGCCGACGGCGCTGCCTGGCCAGTTGTCGCAGCGATGGTTTCGTGCAGGGTCGCTCGCTCGTCGTGCAGCGTGACAACGATGTCGGCGGACCCGTGGGTGGTGCGGATCGTGAGTTCCATGGTTCTGGGCATCGTCGCCTTTAGTCCGATTCGCCTGTCCAGAAACTCCCCACACTCCACATAATAGGTGTGGGGTGGCGGTCAGGAGAGCGCTACCGAAGGTTTCGCTTCAGTCTTGCCGAGAAACTGCCGATATAT
>NZ_JBDNIJ010000176.1:0-29176 GCF_041688325.1 Ilumatobacter sp. | reverse complement strand
TTCGTCCGCGAGTCGAGCAGGGTCGAAGACGAGGTCGGCGTCGGTGGTGAATGGTTGGTATCCGGGCAGTCGATCCACGGTGCGGACGTAGACCGCTTGGGCTCCGATCAGGACGAACGCGTCGAGGTGCGGGCGAAGCCCCACGAGAGCATCGAGCAGGACGCAGCGGGCATCGACGTACTCGCTCCTGAGTCCGTCACTCACGGGAGTTCAGGCTCCGAGGTGAGTGCTGCCGACTGCCACCGAGGCGCGCGTTGTCGCATCCAGTCGAGGAGCGCTTCACCTTCGGCCGGCATGCGGCCGAACCCGGTGAGGCAGTCGATGGCGACCTGCGCGAGCGATGCGAACACGAGACCGTTCTGCTCCCAGGTGCGCTCATACACAATTGGATCGTAGGGAACGGCTGTCACAACGTTCCCGCCGGTTCTTGTCGGACGCAGCCGAACGGTCTCGGCCAGCCGCTCAGGATCGTCGGTGTAGACGACGGCGATCTCGGGCGCGGCAACCGAGACGAGTCGGCTGGACGCGAACGAGCCGGTGACGGCCCACCGTTTCAGCTTCGACGACGACAGGTCTCGAAGGAACTGCTCCGGGCCTGCGGGCGCAATCCAACTCGTGGTCTCGTTGTCGGCGAGCAGGCCGTAGGTGCGCGTGACCTGACGGATCATCGCCTCCCAGTCGACCCGCTCGATCGGCTTGCGGGGCTGGCGCTCGATCAGCAACTCCTGGCCGAGCCCGGTGAGCAGACGGGAGACGTAGCCGGCGTCCATGTCGAGCGCCTCGGCGAGTTCGCCGAGACCGTAAGGCGGGACCACCTCGGCCAGTGTGCGTTCGAGCGCCCACGCTCGTGGCCCGCGCAGACTGCTCAGCGTCTTGGGACGCGGGGCCGGGTCTCGCGCTGCACCGTCAGCCTGGATGACGACCAGCGGCTCATCGAGGGAGATCGACAGGTTTCCGGTGGAGTCGGCGTAGCTCTGTGCGCGATCGCCGAGGATCGTCCTCGTGCGAGGGCTGAGCCAATCGGATATCACGACGGTCGGCTCGTCGAAGTCGGGCAGCGTCGCGGCTGCCCGAGGATCCATCCGTCTTCGGACGAACGCCTGCACCTCGAAACGGTCACCGGCAGGGGAGACGAAGCGGATGATCCCCCCGTCGGCTGTCCGCGACGCCACCGACACTTGCCAGCTCGACGGGAGCCGGCCCGCGAGCTGCTCGCCTGCGCCGGCGAGCAGCTTCTGAATCACCTTCGGAGTCGGTTTGCGGGCCATGTGAGAATCGTCTGAATCGTGAGGAGGGGTTGAGCTCCAGTCTGAACCAATTTGCTCAGATAGTCAACTTGCCTGAATCAGGCAAGTGGCTGAAATACGCACGTCTTCTAACGATTCTTCTAACGATTTGGTCGTCACAGGCCGAAATCAGCTATCACAGCCCGACATCAGGAAGTCGCGAAACCCCTGCTCAGCGGGACGAATCGGCACAGCCCGTCACAGCCCGACATGTACCCGAGCCAGCTCATAACCCGAAGGTCGTAGGTTCAAATCCTACCCCCGCCACCATCAGCCGATCAGGAAAGTCTCTGATCAGCGTTTAAGAAAGTCCGTCCTTCGAGGCGGGCTTTCTGCGTTTTCGGGAGAGAAGGTCAAAGCAGGCGCGTCAGCTGGCTGCGTGCGCAGCAACACACTTGAATCACCGTCGTGGGTGTGCCTGCGTACACTTCACTGATGAGGTTGCTGCGCCGCCTGCTTCGATCGTTGAGGCGTTTTGTCCCGCAGCGGTACTCCGGCGGTCGGTTGGACCACCTCGACGAGGACGCGCAGAGAGAAGTTCTCGCACAACACGTCCGCAACGGGTTCTGACCGGCCGTGGCGGCGGCGCCGAACGCTGCAGCTAGGGTTCGTTGACCGTGTTCGCGAGCGTCGCGGCGTGCTTGAGGACGCTCAAATGCCGGCGCTCTACGCGCCTGGCGCCGCCGGGGCACTGTTGCATTGAGTCATCCAGCGCGAACTCCAGCCGCCGTCAGTGGCGCCAGTAGGCCTCGAACGACACTGTCGCCCAGCACCACAACCACTTAGAGTGACAGAACGCAACGACTCGACCGTCATAGTGGCGCAATGCAACAGTGCCGTCTGGCGCGCACCAGTGAGCGGGTCAGATCGACTGGGAGCTAAGATTATCGTGCCCAGCCCGTGGCATCCGTCAGGCCCAAGGAGAGTCGTCGATGTCCAACAAATCGGTGTGCATCGAACGCGCTGATGTCGCGCCT
Source organism: Ilumatobacter sp. (assembly GCF_041688325.1). Classification (GTDB taxonomy): domain Bacteria; phylum Actinomycetota; class Acidimicrobiia; order Acidimicrobiales; family Ilumatobacteraceae; genus Ilumatobacter_A. The sequence continues at coordinate 26,913 of NZ_JBDNIJ010000176.1, read as the reverse complement.
GATGGTCAGATCCGGGTGGAGCTGCGGTGTCATGGCGACACTGATGGTGCCGGGTCAACCGCCACGCTGCAACTGCCGTTGCGGTGGGTACGCGACCACAGCGAAGACCCTGCCTCACTCGACCCGGCAAGTCGCCAGCGACTCGTGGACACGTTCGCGATCCCGGGGGATCTCGTCGTGGAGGCACTGCATCACACGCCCGATGCGCTGGTCATCGAGTGGGCCTACGGCGAACCGTCCTCACGGCTCACGTTGGAACTGCTGAGCGGCCTCGCCATGCCATCAATGCCTCGACGTGAGACATGGGGCGTCGAGAACCTCCCCGATCTCACCGGCCTCCCCAATGTTGCGGATGTGTCCCCGTGGCGCGATGCCGATGCCGTGCTGCACGACGACCAAGCGCTACTCGAATGGCTTGACGATGTCGATGCACGGGGATTCGGTCTCGTTCGGGGGTTGGACACGACCGGGGGCGCGGCCGAGCAATTGGCGCGGCGTGTCGGACCGATCCGCGCCACCATCTTCGGGGAGATGTGGACGCTCGCGTCCGATCTGGCCGACCACGCCGATTCCGCGTACTCCGAAACTTTTCTTGAGCCGCACACCGACGGGTCCTACTCCCACGATTCGCCGGGTACGCAGATGTTTGCGTGCATGGAGCGCTCGGGCACCGGAGGCGAGAGCATCCTCGTCGACGGCTTCGACGTCGCCGAACGGCTTCGGCGCGAGGCGCCCGAGTACTACGGCCTCCTGACTCGCGTCGCCGTTCCCGGCCAGTACATCGAACCCGGGGTGCATCTCCGCGCCGAACGCACGACGATCAGCGTCAATAGCCGCGGGTTGGTCCGGCAACTCACGTTCAACAACTACGACCGAGCGCCCTTCCTCTTGGACCCCGAGGAGATGACTGCGTGGTACGAGGCGTACGGCTACCTCCATGAGTTGATCAACGACCGCAGCCACTGGCTGACGATTCGTCTCGACCCCGGCGACGTCGTGCTGTTCGACAACTGGCGGACCCTGCACGGACGAATGGCCTACACCGGTACCCGCGTCTTCGAGGGGTGCTACCACGCTCACGAGGACTTCGAGAGTCGTCTGCGTGTTCTGCAGGCCGTGCGCCCCGCCGAGGACGGACACTGATGGCTCGCATTCGACCTGATCGTTCGGGGCGCGGCCGAGGGACGATCAGTCAACTCGCTTGGCGCGACGTGGTCAATCAGCGGCCGCACACCGAGGTCCTTCGACCCGAACAGCTGGAGGATCTTCACGAAGCCTCGCTCCAACTCCTCGCGCACACGGGCATGCGGGTCCTCGAGCCTGGTGCTCGCGAGCGATTCCGACGCGCAGGCTGTGCCGTACTCGACGACCGCGTGCGATTCGACCCCGACATGGTGATGGAGACAATTCGCACTGCACCCTCAACGTTCACGTTGCGCGCCCGCAATCCGCAGCGCAACCTGACCGTGGGCGGCAACCATCTGATCTTCACCGCGATCGGCGGACCCGCGTTCTGTTCCGATCTCGACCACGGTCGGCGGCCCGGCACGTTCGCGGAGCAGCGTGATTTTCTTCGGCTCATTCAGTCGGTCAACATCATCCATCAGGAGGGCGGTGGCCCATTCGAGGCCATGGATCTCCCAGCCGAGACGCGGCACCTCGACCTTCTCGCGTCGCTGGCACAACTGCTCGACAAGAACTGGCAGGGGATTGCGCTTGGTCGCGAGCGTGCGGCGGACTCGATCGACATCGCAGCGATCGCACTCGGCACCGATCGAGACGGCCTCGCCGCCGAGCCGGCCGTGCTGGCAATCGTCAACACGAACACTCCACTCAGCTTGGACATCCCGATGGCGGAAGGTCTCACGGAACTCTCCGAAGCCGGTCAGGCGGTGTGCATCACTCCGTTCACGCTCGCCGGAGCGATGGCGCCAGCGACCTTGGCCGGCGCGCTCGCCCTGCAGAACGCCGAGGTGCTCGCCGGTGTGGTGCTGACCCAACTGGTCCGGCCTGGTGCGCCGGTGATGTACGGCTCGTTCACGTCGAACGTCGACATGCGCAGCGGTTCGCCGGCATTCGGCACTCCCGAATACACACTCGCCGCGCAGGCGGGTGGGCAACTCGCCCGGCGCTACGGGCTTCCGTACCGGTCGTCGAACACCACCGCCGCGAACTCTGTCGACGCTCAAGCCGCCTACGAGAGTGCGATGTCGCTGTGGGGCGCAATCGCCGGTGGAGCAAACCTCGTTAACCACGCTGCAGGGTGGCTCGAGGGTGGTCTCACCGCGTCGTTCGAGAAGCTCGTGGTGGACGCCGAGATGCTCCAGATGATGGCTGAGTACCTGCAGCCGATCGTGGTCGATGAGGACTCGCTCGGTCTTGCGGCGATCGACGAGGTCGGCCCGGGTGGGCATTTCTTTGCATCACCACACACCATGACGCGTTTCGAGACGGCGTTTTACCAACCGCTTGTGTCTGACTGGCGGAACTACGAGACGTGGGCCGAATCGGGCAGCATTGACACGACGCAGCGCGCCAACCGCATCTGGAAGCAACTTGTTGCGGGCTACGACGAGCCGACGCTCGACGCCGCGATCGACGAGCAGCTCACCGAGTTCGTCGCCCGACGAAAGATCGAGCTCGGGTCAACCGGAGCTCAGAGATAGCGCGCGAACCAGTCGATCACCCGCTCCATCCGGTCGACCCGTCGGTCGGGTCTGCCGGCTGCGGCGAAAACGTGGAACTCGTCGGGATACACGACGTACTCGACGGTCCGGCCGAGGTGACGGAGTGCGATGAAAAACTGTTCGTTGTCTTGCGCCGGACATCGCAGGTCGGCCTCGGCCTGCAGCAGGAGCAGCGGCGTGTCGATGGCTGCAACGTGACGCAGCGGCGACTGTCGCCAGAGCGATTCGACACCGAGGGCGCTGAGCGGATCGCCCATGAGCGCAGCGCGGTTGTACTCGGGACCGGTATCAGAATTTGCCCACACGGCGACCTGGTTGGTCACGCCGTTCTCCGAGACGGCGGCCGCGAAACGGTCAGATGTCCCGACGAGCCAGTTGACCATAAACCCGCCGTAGCTGAGCCCGAGCGCTCCGAGCCGCGTCGGGTTCGCCAGACCCCGGTCGACGACGTAATCGAGTGCCGTATGCACGTCCGCGGCATCGACGCCGCCCCAGTCGCCGAGTTGCGGGGCGATCCACGATGCCCCGTACCCAGCAGACCCGCGAATGTTCGGGAGTACGACGCGGTACCCGGCACCGGTGAGCAGCAGCACCTCGATCGGCGGTGTTGGCCCCCAGCACCCGAGCGGGCCACCGTGTACGTCGACGATCGTCGGCAACGGGTTGGACCCGGCGCTCGCCGGTGATGCAATCCACACGTCAATGTCACCGCCCGGCCCCGGGACCGCGACACAGGTCATGTCGGGAAGTGCCAGCTGGCGTTGCCATGCCGAGCCCGTTGTCGTGTGGGTGACAAAGCCACGCGGTATGCCGTGCGCCAAGTTGCGCTTCGGTCCGAGCGACGGGTCGGCCAGATCGGCCGTCATCAGTTCCATGGCGCGGGTGCCGAGGGTGGCGAGCATCGCGATGCGGGCGGGCCGCGTCGGGCTGGCCGGCACCACGGCAATCGACTCCGTCATTGCTTCGGCTCTGGGCTCGGCGAACGTCGGTGCGTCGATAGTTCGGCCGGTGCGGCGATCGATCACCCACCGCTCGGGCAGGCTTCGCCCCCGGTTGGTCACCACCGCCACGATGGTGCGCTCGTCGGCCCACACAGGACCGGGCCGCCCACCGACCATCCAACCGTTGAGGTCACAGTCGGCCCAGTTCCCGATGTGCCGGTCGAGGTCCGGCGACACTTCGATCGGTGACGTCCGGCGGCGGGTGTCACCGCGCACGAGGAGGAGACCGGGGATCGCGTCGTCGAGCGGAGCGGGGGCCATGTTGCCGACGGCGGCCAACCATCGACCGTCGGGGGAGTAGGCAGGTCGGGTCGCTCCGCCCGGCGCGTCGAGCACCAGTCGAGGTTCCGATTCGCCGATGGCATCAACGGACCAGATCCTCGGGTGGGGTCGGAGGTCGCTGTCAGCGCCCGGGTCAGCGACGAACGCGATCGAACCGCCATCGGGTGCCCACGTGATTCCCGAAACTCCCCAGTCGCCCGATGTGAGCTGGCGTGGCCGCCGGCGGGCAGTGGTGGCGTCGTATGTGCCACCGTCAGCTCCACCGTCAGCTCCACCTACGTCGAGCACGAAGAGGTGTGCCCAATGGTCGCGGTGGCCGACTCCGTCGAGTCGCCAATCGGTTCGCACAATGTGACGAGCGACCGGCGTCGTCGACTTCGTGTCTCCGACGGGGGTGCGTCGGCCGACGATGAAGCGGGGTGGATCGACGTCGGCGGTGAACGCCAACCGAGTGCCGTCGGGTGACCAGGCGAGCTCGCTGATGGCACCGTGCACCGGGCGTCTCCCACTTGGCGCGAGCCAATGCAGGCGTCCAGGTCGTCGGCCGTCGAGTCGCACCGTGCACAATTTGGCGGGCGCATCCTCTTGATCCGGATCGCTCCGAAGAAACGCGACGACCGAGCCGTCGGGAGTGAGTCGGGGTGAACGATCCACCACCCGACCTGACGTGACCGGCCGAGCCTGGTCGAGAGCATCGGTGTCGATATCGACCAAGTGCAGTCTGCTGACGTAGCGCCCGCGTTCGACCGATCTGATCGCGATGACAGCATTTCCAGTGGTGGCGACGTCGAGTTCCTCGATCACCCGTTGGTTCGCGATGTCAGCGGGTCTCATCGGCCGAGTTCGCGGGTGCATGGGCGCATCGTAGAACCATGTCAAGTCCCCGTGTGAACGTCAGATTTCGCTCTTGCGTTCTGGCGCGGAAAGGTGAACAATCACCAGCAACCGGACGGCCTGCATGTGGTCGTCCCTTTGGTTGTTGGGGGATTGCATGTTGAAGCGTTCGGTACGCAGGTTGCTCGTCTCGGCTGCGATCGGTGCTGTCGTATTGGCGGCGGGATCAGCGTCCACGCCAGCATCGGCTCAGGAAGCGCCGGTGACGTTGATCGTGGGCCTGACGCAGCCGTGGGAGACGCTCAACCCGGTCATCGGTTTTGCCGTGCCGGAATACGAGTTCTGGAATATCCAGTACGAAGGGTTGACGACGTTCTCTGCCAACGACTTCACCCCGCAGCCGGGATTGGCCGAGTCATGGGTCGAGAACGAGGTCGGGCTGTCCTACACCTACACGCTGCGTGAGGGGCTGGCATGGTCTGACGGCACACCACTGACCGCCGAGGACATCGCGTGGAACATCAACACGTCGCGCGATCAGGAGTGGGCGAACTACATCGCGAGCGTCGCCAATCTGAGCGCTGAGGTCGTCGATGAGCGGACCGTTACGGTGACATCGTCGACGCCCGATCCAAAGCTTCCATCGGTCGGGATCTACTTCGTTCCCAAACACATCTGGGAGCCCGTGGCAGATCCCGCCACCATCGAATCGTACGAAGCGCTTGACGGCGTCGGCAGCGGCCCGTTCGTGCTGGACGGCTACAAGTCGGAGGAGTCGTTGACCATGGTGGTCAACGAGAACTGGCACGGTACAAAACCGGCGTATGACCGTCTGATCTTTCGGTACTTCTCGAACCCCGATGCCATGGTTGCTGCATTGCAGCGAGGTGAGATCAATGCAGCGCACGAGTTGCCGGCCGCATCGGTGGCACAACTCGAAGCCGACCCGGATATCGAGGTGATCACGGGCGTGCAAGGCGGTTTCAGCGAGATTGCCCTCAACCTCGGCGCCGCCGAGGGCCAACCGAACCCCGCGTTGCTCGACATCGAGTTCCGCAAGGCACTGAACCACGGGATCGACAAAGCTGGTGGAGCAGAGGACCTGTGGTTCGGGCTCAGCGAGCCGATCGACACGATCAGCGTCAGTGCGAACCCCGCCTTCATGCCAGAGATCTCCGACGCCGAACGCTTCGACTACAACCCGGCCAAGGCCAACGAGATCCTCGATGCCGCCGGGTACCTCGACACTGACGGCGACGGCACACGGGAACTTCCGGGCGGAGGCGAGAACATCGTGCTGCGTCATGCGGTCAACACCGACGTTGACCTCGCCAACGAGGTGGGCGAACTCTTCAGCGGATGGATGCGCGAGATCGGCATCGGCGTGGAGCTGTCGTCATACGACCAGGATCAGATCTTTACCGCCATCGTGGACGGCGACTATGACACGTTCTACTGGGGGTGGGTCCCCTTCGTGGATCCGACTCCGATGCTGTCGTACTGGACCGAGGCCGAACTCGGGAACTTCAACGACGCCAACTGGTCGGATCAGCGGTTCGAGGAGCTGTACGTCCAGCAGCAGCAGGAGCTCGATCCCGCAGCTCGACTCGACCTCGTCCACGAGATGTTGAGGATCGTTCACGACCAGGCCGGCTACATCGCCGTCTGGTACAGCCCCGATATCCAGGCGTACCGAACCGATGGATTCGAAGGCTGGGTCCGCCAGCCGGCCGCCGACGGCCCAATCTTCTTCTCGCAGTCGTCGCCGTCGTACGCACTCGTCAGCCCTGTCGTCGCCGCGGGTGGCAACGGCGACGGTGGTGGGCTCAGTGGGGTGGCGATCGCGGCGATCGTGGTTGCCGCATTGGCGGCGATCAGCGCGGGCGGGTACCTCGCGTCTCGGAAACGGGCAAGCGCCGACGAGCGAGAGTGACGCCGGGTGGCTCAGTTCATCAGCAAGAAGGTGCTCGGGTCGACGCTGACCCTCGTCTTCGTCCTGGTGTTCAATTTTTTCCTCTTCCGGGTGGTGCAGCCCGACCCAGTGGCAAACCTCTTCCGAGGTCGCAACGTGCCGCAGGCGCGGCTCGATCAGATGCGGACCGACTTCGGTCTCGACGGATCTCGCCTCACCCAGTTCTGGGCGTACCTTCGCGAGACGTTGCAGCTCAACCTCGGGTTCTCTTACCAGAGTCGCCAGCCGGTGTGGGACGACATCGCTTCGAAGATTTGGCCGACCGTGCAGCTCGTTGGCCTGGCAGCGATCCTGTCGGCGGCGATCGGCATCATCGGTGGTGTGATCGCAGGCTGGCGTCGGGGCTCTGCCGCGGATTACTCGATCACATCGACCACGATGGCCTTTTATTCGATGCCGGACTTTTGGCTCGGCATGCTTCTCCTCGTCGCATTTGCCGTGGTGTTCCCCTGGTTCCCCGTGGGCGGAATGACGGAGCTCGGCGTCGAGCACAGCGGCGTGGGTGCGATCCTCGACCGGCTCCATCACTTGGCGTTGCCGTGTCTGACGCTGACCTTGGCGTACCTCGGTGAGTATGCGATCGTCACGCGGTCGTCGCTGCTCGACGTGATGGGTGAGGAGTACCTCACCCTCGCTCAGGCGAAGGGTCTGCGCGACATCCAGGTCCGCAATCGACATGCGGTGCCCAACGCGTTACTGCCGGTGGTGACGTTGGCGGCGATTAACTTCGGGTTCGTGCTGTCGGGAGCGATTGCCGTCGAGACGCTCTTTTCGTGGCCTGGGCTTGGCAAGGCGACCTCGGACGCCGTACTTGGTCCGGACCTGCCGATGCTGCAGGGCCTCTTTCTCGTGTTCAGCGCAGCGGTGATCGTCTTCAACCTCGCAGCAGATGTGCTCTACGCGTTCCTCGACCCAAGAGTGCGGCCGGCATGACGAGTCCGACGATGCAGCGTCGACTCGCCTCGACAACGAACGTCCTGGTGCGGTTCTGGCGCTCTCGACCGGGCCGAATCGGGCTGATCGTGCTGGTGGTGTTCGGAGCAATGGCGCTCGCTGCACCGCTGCTCGCTGATCGTTCGGGTCTTGACGCCGTTGCGTCGCGGCGAGCCGGTGCGCCGCAGTGGGGCTCCCCGTCGACGTGGTGGCCACTGGGCACCGACCATCTCCGTCGTTCGGTGTGGGCCCAGTTCGTGTGGGGGAGTCGAATCAGTCTCTTCGTTGGTCTCGCCGCGACCGTGGTGACGATCGCCGTCGGGACGCTGGTCGGCGTGACCGCCGGGTTCTTCGGTGGACGTCTCGACGGAGTGCTGATGCGGGTGACCGAGTGGTTCCTCGTCGTGCCGTTCCTCCCGCTGGCAATCGTGCTCGCCACGGTCCTCGGGCGCTCGGTGTGGAACATCATCTTCGTCATCGGCGTTACGTCTTGGCCGTCAACTGCTCGGCTGGTGCGCGCCCAGGTACTCACGGTCAAGCAACGGCTGTTCGTCGACCGTTCGCGATCCCTCGGTGCGTCGAGCGCATACATCGTTCGACGGCACATCATGCCCAACGTGAGCGGCCTGATCTTGGCGAACGCGACGCTCGCCGTGCCGATCTCGATCCTCACCGAGACGACCCTGTCGTTCCTCGGGCTCGGTGACCCGCAACGGGCGTCGTGGGGGAAAATGCTGAACGACGCGTTTTTCGAGAGCGCAATCACCCGCAACGCATGGTGGTACTTCTTGCCGCCTGGCCTCGGCATCTTGGTCGTGGTGCTGGCCTTCACGTTGATCGGCCAGACGCTGGAGCAGCTGGCCGACCCTCGACTGGCAGATCGATGACGCTGCTCGAAGTGAGTGACCTCACCGTCACCTACCGAAGTCGGTCCGGCGACGTTCCGGCTGTTCGCGGCGTGTCGTTGTCTGTTGAGCGCGGCGGGTCGCTCGGCCTGGCGGGCGAGTCAGGGTGTGGTAAGTCGACGATCGCCGGTGCGATCTTGCGCCTGCTCCCGCCGGGCACCGGGGTGACCGGCGACATCCTGCTCGATGGCGATGACGTCTTGGCAATGAATCCCGGGCAGCTCCGCGCGGTCAGGTGGACAAAGACCGCCATTGTCTTCCAGGGCGCGCTCCACGCACTCAACCCGGTGCAACGGATCGCCCGTCAGATCAGCGAGCCGATGTTGCTCCATCAGACGCAACCGACGAAGCGCTCGGCAGCCACTCGAGTGCATGAGTTACTTGAGCAGGTCGGGTTGCCACCCGACCGCGCTGGTGCCTACCCGCACCAGTTGTCAGGGGGGCAACGCCAACGGGTGTTGATCGCCATGGCACTTGCATGCGACCCTGACCTGCTGATCGCGGATGAACCGACGACTGCCCTCGACGTGATGGTGCAGGCCCAGGTCCTCCAGCTGCTCGGGTCGCTGCGTGTTGAGCGCGGGCTGTCGATGATTTTCATCACGCACGACCTGTCGGTGCTGACCGACGTGTGTGACCACCTGGCTGTGATGTACGCGGGTCGGATAGTGGAAGAAGGTCCGAGCGGGACGGTCTTTACCGATCCGCAGCACCCGTATACCGGCGCGCTCGCGGCGGCCTTCCCGACGATCGGAGACCCGGCGTCTCGGATGCGACCGGCGGGTCTCGGTGGTGACCCGCCGGACCCAGCGCATCTGCCGACCGGGTGCCCGTTCCATCCCCGGTGTCCGGTCGCCGAGGATCGTTGCGCGACGACCGATGTCCGCCTCACGCCCATCGGTGGCGGCATCGGTGGTGGCCTCGGTGCTGATGCCGATGGAGTGCGCGACAGGTTGGCTGCCTGTGTCCTGGTGGGGTCGACATGAACACGGTCGTCACCGTCGACGACGCCCACGTGCGGTTCGGTGACGCCGAGGCCGTCGACGGCGTGTCGCTGGAGGTGCATGCTGGCGAGGTGCTCGCACTCGTTGGTGAGTCGGGCTCAGGGAAGACGACGCTGGTGCGAGCAATCCAGGGAATCCAGTCGCTGTCGGGTGGGTCGATCGAAGTCGGCAAACAGCGTGATGTGCAGATGGTCTTCCAGGATCCGACCGGGGCGCTCAACCCGCGCCACACGATCTATGAGATTGTTGCCGAAGGTCTCCGAATCCGACGCGAGCGCGCTGACGAAAAGGCGAAGGTGGCAACAGCGCTGAGCCGCGCCGGTCTGCGCCCGCCGGAGCGGTTCATGGGGCTGTATCCACACGAGATATCGGGTGGGCAACGACAGCGTGTGGTGATTGCCGGAGCGATGGTGATGGAACCGAAGGTCCTGCTGGCCGATGAACCTGTCGCGTCACTCGATGCGTCGATCCGGGGTGAGATTCTGGCCCTGATGCGCGAACTCGTTGACGAGTCCGGTCTCGCCATCGTTGCGGTTACCCATGACCTCGGGCTGGCCTGGAACATCGCTGACCGAATTGCGGTGATGTATCTCGGTCGGATCGTCGAGATCGGCGACACCGAGGAGGTGCTGGGCGGTCCGCAACACCCGTACACGCGGGCGTTGCTCTCGGTCGTTCCGGAGATTGACCGCATGGAGCCGCAGGTGCTCACCGGTGAGCCACCAGATCCGCGGAAGATCCCCAGCGGTTGCCGATTCCACCCGCGCTGTCCGTTGGTTGCGAGCGGGGAGGCTGAACGGTTGGGAATTCTCGAACGCTGTCGCGGCACGGACGTCGCGCTGCGTGTCGTTTCGCCCACCGGATCACACCACGTGGCCTGTCACGCCGTTGACCGGTCAGCCACCTAGATCGCAGCGACGATCAGCGGCTGCCCCAGGATCAGGGCAGACGTGCCGGCACGACCAGCGATCAGCCGGTCTCGGTTTCAGCGGGAACGGCTGCGGGTTCGAGGAATCGTCGCGGTCCAGTTGCGGCGGGCGAATTCGTCGTCACCGTCGTGTGCGACGAGATCGATCGACACGGTGAAATCGGTCGAGTCCGAGACAATCTCGAGTGTGGCCCGGGTCCGCACGGTTGCTTCGGGCCATACGATCTCGAACGTCGAGGTGCCTCGAGCCCACGCCTTTGCCGGGTCGACGGTTGAGACGGCAAGCTCACCCGCGTAGTCATCGGTGATCACTGCGCCATGGGATCCCTCATACGTGCCGCCATAGCGCGTCGATACGCGAGACTCGCGTGCCAGCACATCGTGATGCGTCACCCAGTGAGCACCGCCCAGTTCTTCGGCGGCATCGTCGTCCGACAGCCCGGGAGTGACTCGGAAGTCGTGGGTGGATCCTGCTCGGTCTGGCGACGCCAGCGGCAGGTCGAGATACACCGACTCGGCATCGACCGCAACGGTCAGGGGGCCCGGTGGCGGCCAGCAGTTCGGCCAGTCCGAACCGGCGATCGACAACCGCAACGTGTGGCCCGGTAGCAAGGTCCACGTGGTCGACTCCAGATCGATGGCGACGTCGATCCACTCGCCGGGGATCGGCGAAGCGGGCGCCCGGCCGACCTCGCCGCGCGGGTCGGCTGGCCAACACCCGACGTGCGACAGGTCAAGCACGCCTCGCGTGATGAGTGCCGATGTGCCGTCGGCGAATACGTCGCAGAGCTTGACGCTGACGTAGCCGTACGGCTGGTCGCTGCGTACGTGGAACCGTGCTGTGACGGTCCCGAGGAGCTCACGGTGCTCGGTGATCAGCCAGTCATGAGTGATCGAACGGGCATCGTCGAGGCGCTGGTCGAGCGGCTGTCCCCACGGCAGCCCTCCACCGCAGGAGTTCCAAGCCGCAAGGCCGACATCACCACTGACCGCGAGGGAGTCGATGCCGGTCTTCGGGGACGGCCACCGCTCGGTCGTCACCGACGAATCGGGCCAGTCGCACCACCGGCCCGGCTGGAACCGCAGATCGGGTTCGGGTGCGACCGGTTGCCGAACGTAGATCTGGCCCGGAGCACCAACGTGGGGCGGACCGTGTCGGAGGTGCTCGTCGAAGAATGCGAGGATCTCGGCGTCGTCGTCGATGTTCGGCCCTGGCCGTGCGTGCTCCGGCGATTTGTGCACCCAAGGGCCGGCGATCATCCGCCACGGAAGGCCGATGCGCTCGTACTGCTCGACCACACGAAACGTGTTGTTCCGATAGCCGTCGGCCCAGCCGGCAACGAGCATCGTCGGGCATGACATCCGTTCGTAGCCCGCTCCGTCTGGCCCGGTTCGGATCGAGCCCCGTCGCCAGGTGTCGTCGTCGTCTCGGTGCTCCAGCCAGGTCAGCAACCACGGCGGCGTTTCGTCGATGCGCCGACGCCATTCGTCTCGCCATTCGTCTCGCCCGTCGCGCCCGCCGTCGGTGAGTGCGGGCACCGGGGGCAACGCATTCATCGCGACCATGTAGAGCGGGTAGTCGATCAGGTCGATCGCGCGGAGCACGCCACCGGCGTAGTGGACGTCGTCGGTGTAGCGATCGTCGGTCGCATATATGGCGACCACCGCTCCGAGCGCGTCGATGCCTTCGGTGGCCATCTGGAGTGAGTTGAAACCGGAGTATGACGTACCGAACATACCAACGCGGCCCGTCGACCACGGTTGGCTGACGATCCACTCGATCACGTCGCCCAAGTCGCTGCGTTCGGCATCGGGGTACTCGTCGGTCAACACGCCCGTCGACGAGCCCGTGCCGCGTAGATCGACACGCAACACGGCAAAGTCACTCTCGACGTATCGCCGGTACGTCGACGAGTACGAGTCGGTGACATCGTCTTTGCGGTACGGCAGCGCTTCGACCAGAGTTGCGAACGGGCCCCTGGAGTCGTCGGGTCGGTACAGCGTTCCGGCGAGCCGTTGGACCCCGTGGCCGTTGCCGATTCCGTGACCGTTTCCAACAGTGATCCAGACCGAGCTTTGTTCCATGTGTGGCCAAGAGTAGACGACCGTCATCGCATGTCGCCGTGCGTGCGTCTAACGTCGTTTCATGCATGAAGGAGAGACGTCGGTAGCGGTCATCGGCCTCGGTGGCCTCGGTTCGGCGACCGCGTATTGGTTGGCTCGCAGCGGTGTTGACGTGATCGGGTTCGAGCAGTTCGAATTGGGTCATGTCCGTGGGGCGTCGCACGATCATTCGCGCATTATCCGACGCTCCTATCACACGCCCGGCTATGTCGATTTGACGGCGGGCGCGTACGACGCGTGGGAGGCGGTCGAGCGTGACGGTGGAGCGACGATCATCACGCGAACCGGCGGCATCGACCTGTTCCCGCCGGACGCGGCGATTGACCCGCAGCCCTACCGCGACAGCTTGGGTGCGGCTGGGGTGCCGTACGAATGGATCGACGCAGCCGAGGTTCGTCGACGGTGGCCGGCGTTCGCCCGCGGCACTGTCGTGGACGGCGACGTCATGGCAATTCACTCACCCGAAACCGGCATTGTTCCGGCAGGCCGGGCCACCGCTGAGTTGCAACGCCTCGCCGTGGAGCACGGCGCGCAGCTCCGGGAGCGGACGCCGGTCATTGCGGTTGTCCCCACGGCGAGTGGAGAAGTCGATGTGATCACTGCGTCGGGTTCGCTGCGCTGTGGCGCAGTGGTGTTGTGCTGTGACGCGTGGACCAATCGTCTCCTCGCGCCGCTCGATTGTCAGGTTCCACTTGCCGTGACCCGCGAGCAGGTCTCGTATTTTCCCTCGGCCGACCTCGACGACCTTCAGCCGGGTCGATTTCCGGTTTGGATTTGGATGGACGACCCGAGCTACTACGGCTTTCCCGTGTACGGCCACCTCGATTCGATCAAGGCCGCCGAGGACTGCGGCGGCACCGAGGTCGACCCGGACACCCGCACCTTCGATCCCGATCCACGGATGGAATCGAACCTCGGCGATTTCGTCCGCGACCTGGTCGGTGATCGGTTCGGGACGCTGCGGTCAACGACATGTCTCTACACGCTCACATCGGACCGTGACTTCGTCGTCGATCGTCTGCCGGGGCTTCAGCAGATCGTCGTTGGGCTTGGAGCGGCGCATGGCTTCAAGTTCGCTTCCTGGTTCGGACGTGAGCTGGCAGAACTTGCCATCGGCGCAGCGGCACCACGACCTGAACTCGCGCCGTTCGCCTTCGACCGGCCGTCGTTGCATCAGCCGATCAGCCGTGAGGCCTGGCTCGTCTGACCGCTGACGACCTGCCTTGCCGATGGTGTAGACGCTCGCGGCCAAGCCCTGTCGCCATCGAGTTCCAACGGCCCCCGACTGTTACTCAGCGGGCAAGAAGGCGGAAGGCGTCGGCGGGGATGTCGACCCCGATCTCGGTGCCTGGGGCCGGGACCCACGTGGAGCCGTCGTTCGGTAGGACGATCTGTAGCTCACGGCCCGCCAGGATCACTCGGAGATGCGTCGTCGAGCCGACGAAGACGACGTCGGTCACGTTGCCGGTGAACACGCCTGCGCCCACGTCGACGACGCGCAGCCGCTCGGGTCGAGCGAACACAGTGCAGGGGCCACGGACGGCGCCGGTCGGGCCGGGGAAGCGATGCCCTTCGATCGAGATCATCCCGGACCCATCGACGGTCGCAGGGATCAGATTTGCCAGCCCGAGGAAGTCAGCGACGTACGTCGAAGCGGGCGAGTCGTACACGTCCTGCGGTTGTCCGACCTGCTCGATCTCCCCCTCGCGCATCACGGCGAGACGGTCACTCATCGTTAAGGCCTCTTCCTGATCGTGGGTGACATAGACGAACGTGATGCCGACTTCGCGGTGCAGTTCCTTCAGTTCGAACTGCAGCGCTCTGCGAAGCTTTGCGTCGAGTGCGCCGAGCGGCTCGTCCAGGAGCAGGACACGCGGTCGCAGAACGAGTGCTCTGGCGAGCGCGACGCGCTGCTGTTGGCCGCCAGAGAGTTGGTGAGGTTTGCGTTTGGCGTAGTCACTGAGCCGCACGAGTTCCAACGCGGCACCGACACGAGACTGCACCTCTTGCTTCGTGCAGCGCTGGAAACGCAGGCCGAACCCGACGTTGTCGGCGACGGTCATGTGCGGGAACAGCGCATAACTCTGGAACACGGTGTTGACTGGGCGACGTTCGGGTGCGACGCCAGCGATGTCGGTGCCGTCGATGACGATCGAACCCGTGTGGTCGTGCTCGAAGCCGCCGATCAGGCGCAGCGTCGTGGTCTTGCCGCACCCGGAGGGCCCGAGGAGCGAGAAGAACTCGCCCGCCTCGATCGTGAGATCGATGCCCTTCAACACGAGCTGCGCACCGTAGGACTTCGTGAGCGAGACCAACTCGATACGGCCTCCGCGCATCCGAGTAGTCGTGGTCGAGGTGTCCGCGGTGGTCGAGGTGGTCGAGGTGGTCGAGGTGGTCGACATCAACATAATTTCTATCGCGTTCCGGAGGACGCGATGTCACAACGAGTCGACAAGGGCCGCTCGCAAATGCTGGTGGACGAAGTACACGCCTCGCTCCTCAACGGTTGCCAGGACCCCATCGGCGTCGAGTCCTGCATCATGCGACCGCTGGACGGCCTCGCAGATGCTGACATCTTGTTCGTGAACGAGCCGGTGGGCGTCGAGAATTCCCTGCAGTGATGTAGCTGAGCGGCCTGGGACGACGTACAACCGGCGCTGGACAACGGTGGTGTTTGCGCTTGTCGGTTCTATCCACATCACGAGCGCGGCGTCGGGAAACAGGTTGAGCATCACGTTTGGCCAGATCGTCAGGTACGAGCCGACGTCGTAGGGCCGCTGAGTGCTCGCGGCGAAGACTTGCTCCCATCCTGGCTCGCCGGGCAACATCGTCGACCGGATCACCTCGTCGGCGGCCTGACCCGGCTGGTTCAACCGGTCCCAGGCGTAGAGCACAGCACCATCACTGACCATCGGGTAGTCCTCGGTAGCTGACGTATCGATCTCCGGATGGATGAACGGCGTGTGATAATTCTCCGAGTAGTTCTCGAGCAGCACCTTCCAGTTGAAGTGCCGCTCGTGGCGTTCGCTGAGCACCATGTCCATGTCATCAAACGGACAGTCTCTGACTGCATCAGCAAGTGGGCCGAGATCGAGTGCGGCGGTGGGGTCACCGACGTGGACGAACACGGTCCGTCGCCACATCGCCACGCCGACCGGCTTGAGCGAGTAGTCGTCGAGGTCAAAACCTTCCGGTTCACCGACGCCGCTCGCCCTGGCGAGCGAACCGTCGAGGCGGTACAGCCACGAGTGGTACGGACACCTGATCAACGATCCCGAGCCCTCGTCATCACACAGGGGGGCGGCGCGGTGACGACAGACGTTGAGGAAGCCGCGGAGTCGGCCGTCGCGGTCACGGACGAGCAGAATTGGAACACCGCCAACGGTCAGCGCCGACCAAGCGCCGGGGGCCGGGAGTTCGTCGGTGACCCCTGCAGCAACCCAGTTCTGGCGGAACACGCGCTGGCGCTCGTGTTCGAAGAACGTCGGGTCCGAGTACCACGATGCTGGCAGGGTGCGGGCCTGGCGGATGCCTGGAGGGTCGGGAATGGCGCGGACGCCGCGGACGGCGACCTTGCGGTCACCGATGCTCACGTGACGCCTCCCACCTCGAACAGCTCGGATACCTCGCCTGCCGTCTGATCGAGCATGCGCGCCAGACGGCCCATGTTCTCGACGAGTCGTTCGCCGTCCGCCGATGTGTGCGCGACCGACAACGTCCACGACTCGCTCTTCGCCCAGGGCGCGAGGAATACCCCGTTGTTGTGTTGTATCAGGTAGTTCAGATGGCTGACAGCGGTGTCGATGGCGAGGAACTCGCGGTAGTTGGTTGCCGGTTGATCATGGAGCACCACAGAGCCCTTGAAGCCGTGTACGACGCCGTATGAGGCCAGACCGCGTTCGCCGAGCGCCTCGGTGCATCCGGCGAACATCTCATGCCCGAGTTGCTCTGCGCGCACGTACGACTCCGGCGTGAGTACTTCGGTCAATACCGCCCGGGCTGCAGCCATTGTGAGCGGGTTGCCATTAAACGTGCCGACCTGGTCGTATCGACCGTCGGTGATCGCGCTCATCACCTCGTTGGTGCCACCAATTGCACCACACGGCACGCCGCCGCCGAGTGCCTTCGCGAGACACACGATGTCGGGAGTCACGCCAAACAACTGCGTTGCTCCACCCCACGCAACGACGAGTCCGGTCTTGACCTCGTCGAAGGTGAGCAGGGCGCCGTGGCGCCGAGTGAGTTCGCGCAGCCCTTCGAGGTACCCGGGTTTCGGAGGGATGATCCCGGCGTTCATCATCATTGGTTCGATGATCATTCCTGCGATCTGCCCGGGGTGCTGTTCGAAGACGCGTTCGACCGCGGCGAGATCGTTGAACGGGACGATTCGCACCAAATCCGCGATCACCTGAGGGATACCCGGACCTGGGACGCGACGCGGGTCGTCGACGGGTCCGAGGTCGTCGATTGAGCGCCAGAGCGAGACGTTCACAAGATCGTGGTGCCCGTGGTAGGTGCCCTCGATTTTGATGATCAAGTCGCGTCCGGTGATCGCGCGCATGAGGTGGATTGCATCCATGGTCGACTCGGTGCCGGAGTTCTCGAATCGCCACTGGGGAAGACCAAATCGCTCGGCGAGCGCCTCGGCAACGACGATTGCATCCTCGACCGGCTGGGCGAAGTGTGTTCCTCTGCTGACGCGCCGCTGCACGGCTTCGACGACTGCTGGATTGGCGTGACCAACGACGTTGACGCCGTAGCCAGCGTGCACGTCGACGTACTCGTTGCCGTCGACGTCCCACACGTGGGCCCCTTCGCCGTGGCTGATCCAGACCGGGATCGGGCGGGTACTCGACCAACTCGACGTGACCCCACCCGGCATCACCCTGGTGGCACGTTCGTACAACTCCTGGGAGCGCAGGTTTCGCTCGACGAACCGCAGCTCCTCCGCGAGGATTCTGTCGTCGATGGTGATTGCTGGATGGGTCGACATGGGCCTGCTCCTTGTAACTGACTGATCAGTCAGTCTAGACTGACTGATCAGTCAGCACAAGGACAGCGACACCCATGGCAACCACCCAGCACCCCAATTCATCGACCGGCTCACCCACCGGCTCACCCACCGGCTCACCCACGGGAAGCAGCCGCCTCGAACCGACGCTCACGTCGGCTGACTACTGCTCTGAGGACGTCTTAGCCATCGAGCGCGACCGGATCTTCCATGCCGGCTGGGTGTACGTATGCCACATCGACGCCTTGCACGTCGGGACGCGGCGGGTCTTCGACATTGCCGGCGAGTCGGTCATCGTCAGCTGTGACCGCGACGGCACAGTCCATACCTTCGCCAACGTCTGCAGGCATCGCGGCGCACAACTCTGCGACGCTGCCACCACGACTGCTGCAACCGGCTCGATTCGTTGTTCCTACCATGCCTGGACATACGGGCTTGACGGCGCGCTCCTCGCCACGCCGCGGGTCGACGACGAGTTCGACCGCAGCCAGTATGGCTTGTGGGCCTATCACGCCGAAGTGTGGAGCGGCCTCGTGTTCGTGTCTGTTGCGCAGGATCCGCCATCGCTCGCAGGGTGGTTGAGTGACAACTCGCCAGCGCTGGCTCAGTTTGGGCATCTCCCGATTGCCGAATACCGCATCGGGGCGACGTCGCAAGCCGTCGTCGCCGCGAACTGGAAGATCCTCGTCGAGAACTACGCAGAATGCCTCCACTGCGCCGTTGTGCATCCGGAACTCGTCGACCTGATTCCGATCTATCGAACGGGGAGGGTCTTTGACCCCGCACGCGAGGACGGATCAGTTGAGTTCGTCTCGGGCGCCGACGCCTTCACCCTTGATGGTCGGACCAAACTGCCGGTGCTTCCTGGCGTCGATGCCAACCCGGTGTACAACGGCACCGCGGTGTTCCCCAACATGTTCTTCGATCTCACGCCGACCGTGCTGACGCTCAGCGCGATGTTTCCCCTCGGACCGGACCGCACGCTTGTGCTCGGGGAGTACCTCTTCGCGGCCAATGCCGTCGCCGAGTCCGGCTTCGACCCGTCCCCTGAGTTTGAGTTGAACGAACTGGTCGGGGCACAGGACCACGTTGTGTGTGAGACGGTTCAACGGGGAGTTGCGTCGAAGTCGTTCACGTCAGGTGGGCTGACGGAAAAGGATCGCGACGTCAAGGATTTTGTCGACCGCTACCTCGATATCCGAGGGCCGGTCGACGATTGCTAAGCCAGGGCTGAGGCGCCCGCCGAGGTCAACGACACGAAACGGGGATCGAATGGGCACAACGAGACGCAGGTTCATCGAACAGACCGCCGGACTCGGCGCGCTACTGGGCGCAGGCATCCCGCTCCTGGGGGCATGCGGGAGCGACGAGGGCAGTTCCTCGGCCGATCCGATCAGAGACGGGTTGTCGCCCGAAGTGGGACCACTCCGGGTCTTCAACTACGCCGACTACGTCAACCCTGACACCGTTGCGTCGTTCGAGTTGAAGTACGGCGTCAAGGTCGAGATCACCACATTTGATTCCGATGCCGAAGCGATCACCAAGCTCGCCAACGGATCGGTCGATGTCGACGTGTTCAACTCGGCGGCGCCGAACACACTCGACCGGTTGATCGCCGGCGGTCTGCTCCAGCCACTGAACAAGTCCTATCTGGCGAACTTCGCCAACGTCCTGCCGTCGTTCACCGACCCGTGGTACGACAAAGGATCGAAGTTCACCGTCCCCTACACGGTCTTTTCGAGCGGGATCGGCTACCGGGCGGACCGCATCGATCCAGCCCTCGTCGAAGAGATGGGGTGGGACATTCTGTGGGACCCGACGTACAAGGGTGTGACGTCGATCCTCGACGACTACCGGGAGGGCATCTCGCTGGCGCTGCTGCGCGCTGGCGTCACCGACGTCAACACGACCGATGTCGACCTGATCAAACAGGCTGGAGACGACCTGAAGCAGCTGACCAATTCGATGAACATCAAGGTCAACATCGAGGCGTACAAGGACATCCCCGAGGGGTCAACCGATCTCGCCCAGACATGGAGCGGCGACTTGCTCGCCGGTGCGTACTCGTATCTGCCCGAGGGCACCGATCCCTCGGTGCTCGGATGGTGGTACCCCTCCGATGGTGTCGGCGTGGTTGGCAACGACTGCATGGCCATTACTGCGAGCGCGAAAAATGCCGTGTTGGGGCACCTCTATATCAATCACTTGCTCGACACCGCCAACGCCGAAGAGAACTTCAGCTGGAACGGCTACCTCCCGCCGATCAAGGGCCTCGACGCCGACTACCTCATTGCCCAGGAGTACACCCCGGAGAATCTTCGTGGGGCGGTGTTGACCGACGAGCAGATGGCCAAGGGTCTGCGCTACGAGCCACTTCCTGTCGACACCGACCGGCTGTGGGAAGACACGTGGTCGGCCTTCACCGCCGGCTGATGCAATGACGGCGGTCGTCGACGATGCGCCGTTGACACCACTCGGTGCAACGCCTTCGTCCGACGCCACCTCGGCGCGAACGCGGGCCAGGTTTTGGGCCGGCATGGCTGCACCGGGGACGATCTGGCTGATCGCCTTGTACGTCGTTCCGGCCTATGCGATCCTCGCTGTGGCCTTCGGTGACATCGATCCCATCCTGCGGACGGCGGCACCGGCCTGGAATCCAATGGCGTGGGACACATCGCCGATGACCAACGTGTTGGGCCGAGTCTTCGGGGGCAACCTCGGTCACGTGTTCGTCCGCACCGGGCTGTACGCGTTCGCCGCACTCACCGGTTGCTGCCTCATTGGCTATCCGGTTGCGTACTACGTGGCCCGTGTCGCTCATCGATCACGCGGTGCGCTGTTGGCCCTGCTCGTGTTGCCGTTCTGGATCAGTTACCTGATGCGGATGCTGGCGTGGGTCAACCTGCTGCAGACCGACGGCTACGTCAATCGAGTCCTCGGATGGCTCCAGATCGGATCGGGTTCACGAAACTGGCTCGACGGCGACTGGCCCACGGTGGTCATTGGGTTGATCTATGGGTACATCCCGTTCTTCATTCTCCCGCTGTACGCGGCGCTGGAACGGCTGGACGCGAGACTGATCGAGGCGTCACGCGACCTCGGGGCATCGGCGCTGTCCACGTTCTTGCGGATCACCCTGCCACTGTCGATCCCCGGCCTGATGGCGGCGTCGGTGATCATCGTCTTGCCGATGTGCGGTGACTACTACACCAACACCTACCTCACCGGCGGGTCGCCACGAACCGAGATGGTTGGCAACCAGATCGAGTTCTTCCTCCGCGGGTCGAGCCAACCTCAGACCGGGGCGTCGCTTGTGATTGTCCTGATGGCGTTTCTGATGGTGGCGATGGCGTACTACCTCGTCACGATCGCCCGGTCGCAACGTGAGGACGCCCGGATATGACGCGTCGCCGTTTCGGAACGCTGGCGTGGATCACGTGGTTGTACGTGCTGTGGTCGCTGCTGCCCGTGCTGATCGCCGTGCGTATCTCGTTCAACTCGGGTAAGAGCCGCTCGGCGTTCCAGTCGATGTCGATGCGCTGGTATTGGCACGATCCGTCCTCGGTGTGGAAGAGCGACGAGTTGCAGTCGGCGCTGTCGAACACGTTGAAACTTGCAGGCCTGACGATGCTGATCGCAACACCGCTCGGTGTCGGAATGGCGATCGGCCTGCAGCGGTGGCGCGGCCGGGTCTCACGTGGCGCGAACAACCTGATGTTGCTACCGCTCGTCACCCCCGAGATCGTGGTTGGCGTCTCGTTGTTTCTGGTCTTCACGCAGATCTACACCGGGGTGCCGCGCGGATTCACGACGCAGCTCCTCGGTCACGTGACCTTCACGATGTCCTATGTCGTGATCATCGTGCGCGCCCGGCTGCTCTCGATTGGCATCCAGTTCGAAGAGGCGGCGCGCGACCTCGGTGCGTCGCGCCTGCAGGCGTTGCGGCTGGTGCTGCTCCCACAGCTCGGTCCAGCGATCTTTGCCAGCCTGATGGTCGTGTTCGCGACGTCGGTCGATGATTTTGTGATCTCGTCGTTCCTCTCGACTGGATTATCGACCGAGACAGTGCCGATCAAGATCTATTCGACGGCGCGCGCTGCTGCGACGCCGAACGTCAACGCACTCGCCACGGTGATGCTGGTGATCACGCTCGTCGCTGTTGGCATCGCCGGCGTGGCGATGCGGCTGTTGCGCAAGCACGGGGCGGGCGATGATTCCAGCCTGACGTCGATGAGCATCTGATCCGCAGGGGGCGGCTCGAGTTGCGACCGCCCGGGCGTCAGAGCTGGAGATCGGCGAGGATTCGTTGACTGGCCAGTTTGCCCGGTCCGCCACTCACGCATCCACCGGGGTGGGTACCTGAGCCGCACTGGTAGTACCCGTCGATCGGGGTCCGGTACTGGTTCCAGCCGGGCGCAGGCCGGAAGAAATACATTTGCGGCGCCAGGAACTCACCGTGGAAGATGTTGCCCTCCGGCAGACCGGCAACGGTCTCGATGTCGAGCGGCGTGACGATCTCCCGTTGTAGCACGAGGTCGGAAAATCCGGGAAAGAAGGACTCGAGCGTGTCCTGCACGTTGTCGGCCATGTTCTCGCGCTCTGTTGCCCAGTCGCTGCCCTTCAGGTGATACGGGGTGTAGTGCACGAAGCATGACATCACGTGTTTGCCCGGAGGTGCCATGTCGGGGTCGATCGTCGACTGGATTGCGCCGTCGATGTAGGGCCTGGTCGAGTACCAGCCGTACTTCGCCTCGTCGAAGGCCCGTTCGAGGTACTCCATCGTTGGTGCGATGTTCGTGAAACCGCGGAATATGTCTGAGCGATCGCCGAGCGACGGGTACTTCGGAAGTGCGTCGAGTGCGAAGTTTACCTTCGATGACGTGCCTTGGTAGCGGTACCGGCGCAGGCTGTCGACAAGGTCGGTCGGCAGCTCGCGCTGATCGAGAAATTTGGTGAAGGTGCGTCGCGGGTCGGCCGCTGACACGACAACCTTGGCTGACAGTTCGGTGCCGTCGACCAGTGCCACGCCGGTGGCCTTCCCGTTCGATGTGATCACCCGCTCGACTTCGGCGCCGAGCTTGATCTCGGCGCCGAGAGCCTGCGCAGCGCGGGCGAGAACCTGAGTGAATCCACCGTTGCCACCCTTGTGGAACGCCCACGATCCGAGATGCCCGTCATGCTCACCCATTGAGTGGAAGAGCAGCACGAGTCCCGAGCCCTGCGACATCGGCCCGACCTTTGTGCCAATGATGCCCGACGCCGACAGCCACCCCTTCAAGATGTCGCTCTCGAAGTAGTCGTCGAGGAAATCGGCGGCGCTCCCGGTGAGCAGCCGCACGAGGTTGTGGAGGACGCCCGACTCGATGCCACCGAGGTGCTTCGCGAGTTCGGCCAACTCGGCAAGCCCTTCTGGTGACCTGTCGACGATATTCGGCGGCGCATTGTCGAACAGCGGCTTGACCGCTCGGACGACCATTTCGACGTCGTGGCTGTACTGGTCGTACGCGTCTGCATCGTGTTTGGAATGTCGGGCGATCTCCTTGATGTTTTCGTCGCGGTCCTGACCCATGACCAGCGCGTCACCGTTCTCCATCGGGCAGAACGTCGAGGGCATCAGCAGTGGCATGAACCCGTGCTTGACGAGGTCGAGTTCGTGGACGATGTCGGGGCGCAGGAGGCTCAGCGCGTAGGAGAACGTCGTGAACTTGAACCCAGGGCGCAGCTCCTCGGTGATCGCTGCACCACCGACGAGATGGCGTCGCTCGAGGATCAGTGTGCGGAGCCCGGCCTTGGCCAGGTACGCCGCGTTGACCAGTCCGTTGTGTCCACCGCCGATGACGATTGCGTCGTACTCGCGAGTTGTGCTCATTGGCCTTCTCCGTTCATCGGGGCGTTCTTGCGTGGGGGAGCGAACATCGGATTGCGCACTACCTCGGCACCGACTTGGACGTAGCGGTGATTGATCGTGAACTCAAGGTTGACCAGGGTGCCGGGCGTGGCGAGTTCCGGACGAACCCTGGCGAGAGCGATGTGGCGCTGGAGTACGGGTGAGTACATGAAGCTCGTGGCGTACCCGACACGCTGTGCGTCGCCGTCGTAAACCATCATGTCCTCGTGCACCGGCGTGTGATCCTTTGGCGGGACCATTCCAGCAGCGGTGTACTTTGTGGCGTAGTCGAACGGATCGACCTTCAATCCAACCATCTTCCAGCGTGACGTACCTTCGGCGCGCTCGCGAAGGATCGCCCGCCGTCCAATGAACGGGCGGGTGTCGTCCTCGATACCTCTCAGCATCCAGGCGAGCCCGAGTTCGATCGGCGTCGAGCGATGCTCGTCATTCTCGGCAAGTCGGCTGACGTCGAAGTCGACGTGGATCAACAACAGGCCCGCTTCGATGCGCGCCATCAACAGCGCGGTCTGCCCGAACGGGATCAGGCCGTGCGGCTGGCCCGCGTCGAAGACTGCGTCCCACACGTCGTTCGCGTCGCCGGCATCGCAGAAAATTTCGTAGCCGAGGTCACCGGTGTAGCCCGAGCGCGAGATTGTTACCGGGAGCTTGCCGATCTTCGCAGGCGCGTGTTCGAAGTACCCGAGGGAACTGACTCCCGGCGCGAGCTGCGCGAGGATCGCGTGGCTGCGCGGCCCTTGCACTGCAAGCGAACCAAAGTCCTCGGTGACTTCACTGATCTCGACTCGGTCATGACCGATCAACTGTTGGAAATAGGACAGGTTCGGTTCGGCGGCGGTGAGCAGGAAGTCATCGCTGCTGTAGCGGAACACGACGCCGTCTTCATTGACGTAACCTCGATCGTCGCACCAGATCGTGTACTGCGCTTGCCTGGGGAGGCACGTGCGGATGTCGCGGGCCAGCACTCCGCCGAGAAACCTCTCGGCGTCCGGACCGATGATGCGATATTTGTACAGCGGCGACGAGTCGAATGCACCTGCCGCGTTGCGAATCGCGACGTACTCCCACTTCTCGGACATCTGATACTTGTCGACAACGAGGTGACCGGCCCAGTGGCTCCAGAGCGAGGTCTCGTTTGCCGCCGCAACCCGCGCATGGAATGGCGATTGGCTGAGCATGAAGTGACGCTAGCGCACCGCGCAACCCGGCGACGCGAAGCGCGAAACGTCGGGTCGCGTGGACGAATCGTTACGCTGTATGAGGTATGTTGCGTCCGTCGAGCGATCAGCGGAAAACAGAGATCCTCGATGCTGTCGTGTACAGCATTATTGACGTTGGCTACACGCAGATGACCGTCGCCGATGTCGCCACGCGAGCGGGCGTGTCGACAGCACTCGTGCACTACCACTTCTCCTCCAAAGCTGAACTGATCTCTGCTGCGCTGCGCGTCGCCAGTGACGAGGACAAGCAACTCCGCGAGGACATCGCTGCGGACCACATGTCGGCGGTGAACCGCATCGACCGCGTGCTCTGTGGATCACTGCCGAGCGACGCGAGCGACGCATCATGGCTGCTGTGGATCGAAACCTGGGGGGAGACTCGCCGGAGCTGTGAGATTCGGGAGGTCATGGCCGATCTCAATCAACACGAGCTCAAGCTGCTCGTCGGTCTGATCGACGCAGGCGAGGCGGCCGGCGAATTTGCGTGTCCTGACCCTCGCGCCGCGGCTGCGCGCCTGACAGCGCTGCGCGACGGTCTGGTGATCGACTACACCCTGTTCACGCCCGACCATCCGATCGAATCGGTTGTCGAGCAGTTGCGCGGGTCGATCAAGATCAACCTCGGACTCTCCACCGCTGAGTACGTCGTCCTCGCCGGGACGCCCGAGCCTTCGGCGGCACGGACGCAATAAGCCAGCCGCTGGTGCCAGGTGGTTCGCCACCGGAGAACTGCGCTCCCGAAGTGGCGATCAGATACGGCTGAGCACGGTGTGCTCGGCAGGTGCGCACGGTCGACCGAGATCATGGAGAGCACCAGACGCGAACCCCGCCCCGACCCCCTGGTCTCTCTCGAGCCGGCGCCGTCAGGAATCGGGTTCGAGGCGGATGTCGTATGCGCAGGTGTGCGCGCCGCTTGTCTTATGGGTGATCCGTTGCACGTTTGCTTCGGGAATCAAGTCGCGGAGGTAGTCGAGTTCGCTGGCGCAGGCCTGCGGATACTGGTTCGCAACGGCCCAGATGGCGCAGTTGTGCAAGTTGATCCGAAAGTGCCCGTCGGCGATGGCTTCGAAATCGGCGAGGTAGCCCTGTTCGTCGAGGAGTTCGGTGAGGATGGCGACCTGCTCGTCGACGGCTTTGCCAGCGAGTTGACGCTCGGCGACATCGACCATCTGGCGCCGCCGACGATCAAAGACGCGGCCGATGAGGGCCGGCTCTTCGGCTTCCATGTGTCCGAGGAGCTCGATCGGCAGGCTTTCGGCTGCTGTGGCAAACAGGGGTTCGGTAAGTGTTGTGGCGCGGTATCGCTCGGCTGGGCGACCGGGGTGCCCGTGATCTTTGTGCGACGTGACCAGGCCGGCGGTGCGGAGAGCGGCGAGGTGCTGGCGGACCGCACTCGATGAAATCTCGAGGGCGATTGCGAGTTCGTCCGGGGTGGCTTCGCCGTGACGTTTGAGGATTTCAAGCACATGACGCTGCGTCGGCGACAGATCAACGGCATGCTTCATGCTGGCTAATCATACCGACGAGTTGCACTATGCGCAATTGCGCAAGGTGTATGTTGCAAAATTGCCGAAAACTCGATAGAAATTCAAGTAGCGGTGACCGAGTCTCCGCTTACAAACAGTCTGGTCAGCCCCTGAGTTCGGCCAGTCGAAAGGAGCCCCCCATGAAGGTTTGGATCGATCAGGATCTCTGCACCGGAGACGGCCTCTGCGAGGAGATCGCGCCCGACGTCTTCTTCGGAATGGACGACGGCCTCTTCTACGTCAAAGAGACCGCTTCAAATTTCGGCACTGAAAAGCTGTTCGACGGCACTGCCAACCCGGCAGGCGCTGAGGGCATGGCCCGCATCCCGGATGGCGGTCTCGACAGCGTCATCGAGTCCGCTGAAGAATGCCCCGGCGAATGCATCTTCATCGATGTTGAGGGGTGACGATCTCTGATGAGTGAAAGCACGCGCACCATTGAGGAGTTGACGTCGGCTGATTATGAGTACGGCTTCAGCACGGATCTTGATACTGACATTGCTCCTCCGGGCCTTGATGAGAGTGTTGTTCGTCTCATCTCGTCGAAGAAGGATGAGCCCGAGTGGCTTCTTGAATGG
>NZ_JBDNIJ010000175.1:0-6199 GCF_041688325.1 Ilumatobacter sp. | reverse complement strand
GGCGACAAGCAGGTCGCCCTCGAGCCCGGCTCGCTGTCCGAGGTCATCGCTGCGCTCGAGGCCAAGCACCCCGGCATGGGCGAACGACTCCTCGACGAAGACGGTGCGCTGCGTAAGTTCGTCAACGTGTTCGTCGACGACGACGACGTCCGATACCTCGACGGCCTCGATACCGCTGTCCAAGACAACTGGACCGTCAGCATCATTCCTGCTGTCGCCGGCGGCTGATCCAGGTTTCGCCTCCACTCCTCGACCTGCGGCAATCTCGGGACGCTGCGAGGCGGAATCCGCACCGATCGATCCCGAGTTCAACGCGCTCCTCGGTTGACCGCTGGTTCTCTCCATCCTTGACGATTGAGGCGTAAGGTGCCGCATGCGCGTGTTGGCGGCACCTGACAAGTTCAAGGGCACGGCGACCGCTCACGAGGTTGCCCAGGCGATTGGCCACGCGTGCTGGGAACTCGATATCGAATGCGTCGAACTCCCGATGGCCGACGGCGGCGATGGGATTCTTGACGTGCTCGGCGGCCCCAACCGCACCTCGACTGTTACCGGGCCGCTCGGCAACCCGATCGAGGCGGCGTGGCGGCTCCACAAAGACACCGCTGTCATCGAGATGGCCCGGGCAAGCGGCTTGGTGCTCGCCGGCGGCAAGGCCGGCAACGACGCACTCGACGCCACCAGTACGGGCACTGGTGAGTTGATCGACAAGGCGCTCGATCTCGGCGCCAAGCGCATCGTTGTCGGCCTCGGAGGCTCGGCCTCGACCGATGGCGGGTTCGGTGCAATCCGTGCGATCAGTGCGATCTCGCGGCTCAAACAGGTTGATCTGCTCATCGCCTGCGACGTGCACACCACGTTCACCGACGCGGCGGTCGTCTTTGGCCCCCAAAAGGGTGCGTCGCCCGCACAGGTCAAAATGCTCACACGGCGACTCGAACGGCTCGCTCAAATGTTTGTCGAAGACTTCGCCTTCGATGTCACCGCCATCAAAGGCGGCGGCGCCGCAGGCGGCCTTGGCGGCGCGCTTGCTGCGATCGGTGGCCGGCTCGTCCCGGGCTTCGAGCTTGTCGCCGACGAACTTGATCTCTACGACGTGCTCCCGACCGTCGACCTGGTGATCACCGGCGAGGGCCAACTCGACGAAACGAGCTTCGCCGGCAAAGTGGTCGGCGGCATCACCCAACTGGCCGGCGAGTACGGCATACCGGTCGCTGCGATCGTTGGCGTTGCCGATCCCGCTGTGATCCTCGAGTGGGCCGACCGCATCACGGTCGAATCACTCGTCGAACGTTTCGGCGAAGACATCGCCCTCAATCAGACAAAAGAAAGCATCCAACGCGCCGCAACATCGCTGCTTCGCTCACGCCTCGATCAATAAATACGAAGGGGTCGGGCCCCAATTGCTGACTATTCGCCGGTCTCTTCGATGGTCGGGTCTACTGGTGCGAGGACATCGCTGCCAGCTACAGCCGGCGCCGAACCGAGTTCGGTAGCTGCCAACCCAGCCGCTTCAGCGAGCTGCAGGAGCGTCTTGTCGGCCTGACTGTTACCCAGCACGACGAGTACGCCAGCTTCACCAAGCGAGCCATTCTCGGTCGGCGCAGGAGTCGAGACCGTGAGAACCGACACGTTGCCGAGAGTCCGCCCAACCGATTCAGCGACCGCCTGAGCCGAGGGGTTCGCCGGATCGAAATAGACAATGCTGTCGTCGATCGTCTGTCCGGCGTTCACGGGCGTGCCCATGTTGTAGCCAGCGGTGGCGAGCGTTTCGCTCATGCGGCCAGCAGAACCGCCGACGGTGTTTCCGTTGGCAACCACGACGACGGCACCTTCGGTCACGAGTACGGCCGGAGCGGTGGTCGTCGGCGCTGCGGTGGTGGGGCTGACGCCAACATCGATGGTGGTCGTCGTGCCCTCAGCCACGACGACTTGGCCGGGTGGATCACCTGAGCCAACGACCGAGCTGTCTTCCTGAGTCAAGTTGCGAAGGATCAAAAAGCCTGCAATGACTGCCACGGCGGCCAGCACGATGCTGAGCGTCGAACCGACGGGCGAACCGCCGACACCCTGGCGAGGATTCCGGCGAGCCGCTCCTGCGCCCCCGCCGACGGTGGCGTCTTCATTGCTCATGCGTGTACACCCTCTCCCGAAGCGGAGACGGCGACGCCGTCAATCCGTGCCTTGCGTGCTCGTAGACGAAGTCGCTTGAGCCGACGGACCACGAGCGGATCGTGCTCGGCAGCATCAGGGCTTTCGAGCACGACGGTGATCTCCGCGTCGTATTCCTCTGGCGAACACTGGAAACGAGAACGAACGACCTGGTCGCGCGGCTCGTCGTTACTCCACCATGAGCGTTCAAAATCAAGCATGGCGGCATGTCGTTCGCTAAGCATCACTGCACAGACTGCCCGTTCCGCGGCGCGAATTACAAGCACCACGCAAGATATGTTGCTGCGCCATGGCCGAGCATGCGACCAACCGCCCCTTCATGATCGGTGTCGCTGGAGGCAGCAGTTCCGGCAAGACCACGATTTCCGAACGGCTTGTCGAGATGACGGGCGAGGAACATCTGTCTCGAATCGAGCTCGATTCGTACTACCTCGACCGCACAGATCAGCCTCTGCAAGAGCGTGCGAACGCCAACTACGACCATCCCGATGCCTTCGACTGGCCGCTACTGAACGACCATCTGGCCGCACTGGCCAACGGCGCATCTGTCGAAGTTCCGATCTACGACTACGCCGACCACAACCGCAGCGGGGAGACCCGCACAGTTGAGCCAAAGAAAATCGTTGTGGTCGACGGCATCCTCGTCCTCTGGGACCGGACGCTCCGCGAGCGCTTCGACCTCAAGATCTTCGTCGACACTGCGCCGGACATCCGCTTCATCCGCCGCCTCACCCGCGACGTTGCCGACCGCGGGCGCACCGTTGAGAGCGTTATCGACCAGTACCTCGAAACTGTTCGACCCGCACACGAACGCTTCATCGAGCCAAGCAAGCGCCACGCCGACGTGATCATTCCCGAAGGCGGTCTCAACCGTCCCGCCCTCGAAGTACTGCTGGCCCGCGTGAGAGAGCTCACCGTCTGATCCGGTCACTCTGTGCCAGGCACAGTGTGACCGGATGTGCATTCGAGTTGAGTGTTGCTGCGAGTTTGGGTGAGACTCGTGCCATGAATTCGATCTATGACGAGACGCACGAACTGTTCCGGGAGAGCTTCGCTGCCTTTGTCGATGCCGAGATGGTCCCGAAGTACCACGACTGGGAAGTCGCCGGAATTATGGATCGCGAGTTGTACACCACTGCCGGCAAGCACGGTTTCGTCGGCCTCGCCGTTCCCGAGCAGCACGGTGGTGGCGGGAGCGACGACTTTCGGTTCAACGCGATTATCGCCGAAGAACTCGCCAAGCGCGGGATCAACGGCGCCGGCCTCGGCCTGACGCTCCACAACGACATCGTCACCCCGTATTTCATCGAATACTGCAACGACGAGCAGGCCGAGCGCTGGCTGCCCGGCATCGCATCGGGCAAGCTGGTCACGGCCATCGCGATGACCGAGCCCGGCACCGGCTCCGACCTCGCCGGCATCAAGACCACCGCCGTGCGCGACGGCGACGAGTTCGTGCTGAACGGGGCCAAAACCTTCATCACCAACGGCATTAACTCCGACCTTGTCGTCGTCGTGTGCAGCACCGACCCCGAGGCTGGCCGAAGCGGAATGTCGCTCTTGGTCGTCGAGCGCGGTATGGATGGTTTCGAGCGCGGCCGCAACCTCGACAAGATCGGGCAGAAGTCTGCCGACACCGCCGAACTTTTCTTCTCAGATGTGCGCGTCCCGGCCGCCAACGTCCTCGGCGAGGAGGGCAGGGCGATGGAGTACCTCGCCTTCAACCTCGCCCAAGAGCGGCTGTCGATCGGCATTTTCGGCGTCGCTGCCGCGAAGGCCGCACTCGACTGGACTGTGGAGTATGTCAAGGAGCGCACCGCCTTCGGCACGACGATCGCCTCGTTCCAGAACACCAAGTTTGTGCTCGCCGAAGTCGCCACCGAGGTTGCTGTCGCCCAGCCGTTCATCAACCAGTGCCTACTCAAATTGAACGAGGGCACGCTCACCCCCGCTGAGGCCGCGATGGCGAAGCTGCATGGCACCGAATTGCAAAACCGGGCAACCGACCGCTGCCTCCAACTGTTCGGCGGCTACGGCTTCATGACCGAGTACCCGATCGGCCCGGCCTACGTCGATGCCCGCGTCACAACGATCTACGGCGGCACGAGCGAGATCATGAAAACGATCATCAGCAAAGAAGTTCTGAAGTAGGACGCCGCTGCAGCACGGGCGCCCCGGCGATCTCGGGACACCACGCAGCGGATTAAGCCCTCAAGCGTCCCGAGTTCCGCGTGGCGGTCCACAGAGTTGCGAAAGGGGCCTGACCCCATGCGTGACTATTCGAGGCTGAGGATCGTGACGACGCCGGTATCGCCGTTGACCTTGATCATGGCGCCGTCGGGAATCTTCTCGGTGGCCTGCGTGGCGCTGATCACGCACGGGATACCGAGCTCTCGGCTGACGATGATCGCATGCGACAGCGCCGCACCCACGTCGACGACCACGGCTGCCGACGGGACGAAGAGCGGGGTCCACGACGGGTCGGTGATCGGCGCGATCAGGATGTCGCCTGGCTCAAGCGCTCGGGGATCGTGGCTGTCGAGAATGACGCGGGCACGCCCCTCGGCCGAGCCGGGGCATCCTGGCATCCCCTGCAGCGTGTCGCCTGCAACGAGCTTGTCGGGAACATCTTCGCCCTTGACCCGCCATGCCGACGGCGGCTCCGGATGCCCGTCGAAGATGAACGGCGGTTCACGCGTGAGCAGGTCGTCGTACTCGGCGCGACGCTGCCGCACGATGTCGAGCATCGAGGTCGGGGCCGCAAGAAGCGCAGGCCACTCATCTTCCTGGACCATCGCGAAGTCTTCAATCTCGTCAAAGCCACCGGCCTCAACCATGCGACGGCCGAGTTCGCGGAGCGCGACGCGCAGTTCGTGGATGAAACGAATGTTGTTTGTTTTGGTGCGCTCGCGACCTGGCAGCCAGGCCGCCGATGATGCGATCGCTGCGCTGAGCTGGCCGTGCGTTTCGGCATCGCCTTCAACCATGGCGAGCAGGATTGCGCTCACCGTTGCCCGCTCCGCAGCGCGCGTTTCGAATTGCCGACCCGGCGCCATTCCCGCGGGCGCGATGCGCATCCGATCGATCGCGCTGAGAGCAAGTTCGGGATGCGTCTCCCACGAGTTCGAGCGGCTCTCCCATTCGTTTGGACCGCGCGATCCAAACTCGTAGAGGAATGCTTCGAACTGTTCAAGCCAGGTGGCCACATCGGCTGCACCGCTGCGACGAAGACGGTCGAGCATTCCGTGGACTCCGGCGTCGAATGCCGCCGTGACCTCGGCGCTGGCTGCCGCGCTCCGGCCGAGATCCCACATGACGTGCGACGGCTCGGCAGAGTCGACCTGGCCAATACCGGCGATGATTGGCATGATCAGATCGGGGCGCCCGACCGCCGTTGCAACAGCACTGATGATGCCGACGGGCACGGTTGCCATATATGTCGTGAAGATGTGGTGCGAGAAGTATCGCCGCTGCTCTGGTGCGGCAATCGCGTACAACTGCCAGATCTCCTCGTCTGTCATCGCCGAGTAATCGGGCCGGTCGGCGCGCAGTTTCCTTGTGTCGGTGCGGTCCTCGGTCAATTCGTCGAGGTCGTCGATCTTGGTGAGCGAGAGCGCCCAGCCGAACGTGCCGCCGATCTTCTCGGTCGCTGCAAGGTCTTCGTCGCCGTCGACGGCCACGTAGGGCGGGATGCCGGGCTGGGCACCGAAGAACTGTTCGTCCATGTCCTTCCACGTCAGGCCTGGAGCGCGCTCACCGAACAGGCGGATGATCGACGCGTTGAGATAGCAGTAGCCGCCAACGATGCCCAACTGGGCCATCTCGTCGGCTGGGAACTCGTCCATCCGGAAGGCGCCGATGCGCTCCCATGCTTCGCGCCATGCGATTTCGGAGTGGAACATGATTCCTGATCCGGTGAGCGGTGTCACGGGGTCAGGGAAGACCTCACCGACGTTGGCTCGGGTGTAGAGCGGAAAGCGCTCAGACAGCTCGGAATCGGTGACGTAGTACTTCTCGCTCATTGCAT
>NZ_JBDNIJ010000174.1:0-11172 GCF_041688325.1 Ilumatobacter sp. | reverse complement strand
GTGCTCACCCTGTCGGGAAGCAGCTGGCTCGATACCTATTCAGAGATGATCTCCACGGCCTCGAAGCTTGAGTCGATGGTCGACATCTTGAACCGCGCAACACCGCTGTTCATCGCTGGTGTTGCGGTGGCAATCGGGTTCAAGATGAATCTTTTCAACATTGGCGTCGAGGGGCAATACATCCTTGCCTCGTTTATGGCTGCCTGGGTCGGCTCGCAGTTCAACCTGTGGGGCCCCATCCACGTTGCGTTGATCCTGTTTGTTGCCGTCACCGTTGGCGGTCTTTGGGCCGGCCTTGCTGGCCTTCTCAAGGTCACCCGAGGCGTCAACGAAGTGATCTCCACGATCATGTTGAACTTCATCGCAACCGGCGGCATTATCGCCGCGTTGCTGCCGCGCGCGATCGACGATCCGACCGACGCAAACCAGGGCACACCGTTGATCGCTGAGTCGGGTTGGATGCCCGACCTCAACGGACTGTTGGAGATCTTCACCCGTGAGATCCTCAAGGGTCGCCAGCTCGGAGGGATGTTCGTGATCGCCATCCTGCTGGGAATCGGCTACTACGTCGTCGTCAACCGCACCCGGTTCGGATTCGACTTGCGAGCGAGCGGCATGAACCCGTTCGCTGCTCGGGCCGGAGGCGTCCCGCCAAAAAAAATGGTGCTCATCGCAATGACGGCATCAGGCGCGATGGCGGGCCTGATCGGGATGACCGAGATCCTCTCGGTGAATCACAGCTACGACCAGGGGTTCGTGAAGGGGCTCGGTTTTGCTGGCATCGCTGTTGCGCTGCTCGGTCGGAACTCGGCACCTGGCATGGCGGTTGCCGCGTTGCTCTTCGCCTTTCTCGACACCAGCTCGGCGCCGCTCCAGGTCACTGGGACGGCAAGTCCTGAGATCGTGGTCATCATGCAGGCCACCATCTTGTTGGCAGCGGTGATCGCCTATGAGGTGGTGAACCGCGTCAAACAGTCCGATGAGGTCAGACGGGCGGCACTGGCCACCGAATCAGTCGCACCGACTGACGCAATGAGCGGACCGGATGCAATGAGCGGACCGGATGCAATGAGCGGACCGGATGCAATGAGCGGAGAGGTGACGGCATGACCGACACACTGCACGGCACGTCGAAACTTCCCGTGCCGACCACATCGGTCGCCGAGCATTGGAAGGCGCTGCCGAACTGGGCGCGTTGGGCGCTCATGGCTGCTGCTGGCGTCTTGATCCTCACGATCGTGCAGTCATTCAGCGGCACCGATCTCCTCACCACGCCGAATGCGTCGAGTGGCATGCTGCGCTGGGCGATGCCGATCCTGCTCGCTGGCCTCGGTGGGCTCTTTTCCGAGCGTGTCGGGGTCATTAACATCGGCCTCGAAGGGATGATGATCCTGGGAACCTGGTGCGGGGCCATCGGTGCATTCGAATTCGGGCCGTGGGGCGGCCTGATCTGCGGCCTCATTGGTGGCGCGCTCGGCGGACTCCTCCACGCCATCGCCACCGTGCAGTTCGGCGTCGACCACATCATCAGCGGCGTGGCAATCAACATCTTGGCGCCGGGCCTCGCACGCTTTCTGTCTGACCGGTTCTTCCCGCAGCGGGGCGGCTCGATCTCGCAATCACCACGAGTCGACGGTCTCGGAACGTTCACCGTGCCGGGCCTTTCGCAACTGTTCGAGAAAATTGACGGGTGGGGGATTTTCTTCCTCTCCGACATGGCTGGTCTCCTCGAGGGGCTCGTCACCGACATCCGTTATTTCACCCTGTTCGGCCTGTTGCTCGTTCCCGCATCAGCATGGCTGCTGTTCCGCACCAGGCTCGGCCTGCGTCTGCGTATCTGCGGTGAGAATCCCAAGGCGGGCGAATCGCTGGGAGTCAACATTTACCTCCACAAGTATCTCGGAGTCGTGGTGAGCGGCGCGTTCGCAGGCCTCGCTGGTGCGTTTATCGTGATTGAACTGACCGGCCTGTATCGCGGCGGCCAGACCAACGGCCGAGGCTTCATCGCACTCGCCGCGCTGATCTTCGGGAACTGGCGAGCGAGCGGCGTGATGGTCGGCGCGATGCTCTTCGGTTACCCGTTCGCTATCTCGCTCAACGACTTCGATGAAACCGGGAGCGGCGTCGCCACACGTGCGTTGTTGCTCGTCGTCGCGATCGGGCTCGCCGGATATGCGATCTTCGCGTATCGCAAAGACGCGGCGAAGCCGGGCGTGGCTGCTCAGGCAACTGGTGTCGTCGGCGATTCCGCCACGAGTGACAAGTCCTTCATGAAGTCGCCGACCGATTCGTACGTGTCGGGCGTCGCCAAGCTGGGCGGACCAAACGTGATGCTCGCAACGGTCCTCGCGTCGATCACCTTCCTCTGGTATCTGCTCACTGATCGAGCTGCCGACTGGGTGCCGAACACGATGCCGTATGCGCTGGTGCTTGTCGTTCTCATCTTCGCGAGCCAAAGCCTCAAGGCGCCCGCTGCGGCGGGGCAGGCGTATCGACGCGGCGAAGCCTGATCGTTTGCACCGGGCAGTCTTTTGCACTGCTGCGGTTTTCTTCGACCTCATCGACAACCAGGAGTCACTCATGAAGTTCGGCGTCGCATTTGCCAACACGGTCACCTTCACAACGGGAGAGGGCGCCGCGACGCTGGCCAAAGCTGCAGAGGCGGCGGGGTTCGAGTCGCTGTGGACCGTTGAGCACATCCTCTATCCCGAAGGGTACGAATCGACCTATCCGTACGCGCCTGACGGCAAAATGCCTGGCTCGGGTGACAGCCCGATCCCCGACCCCTTGATCTGGCTTGCCTACGTGGCAGCGCACACGACCACGTTGAAGGTGGCTACGGGCATCTCGCTGTTGCCCGAGCGCCACCCCGTGATGTACGCCAAGGAAGTGGCCACGCTCGACTCGATGTCGAATGGCCGCCTGATGCTGGGTATCGGTATCGGCTGGCTGCGCGAAGAGTTCGATGCGCTCAACGTTCCGTGGGAGGGCCGCACCCGCCGTACCGAGGAGTACGCCGACGTGATGCGCAAGCTGTGGAAGGCGGACGGTGTGTCGTACGACGGCGAATTCATCAACTTCGAGAACATCTCTTCAAACCCCAAGCCGACCAACGGTTCGGTGCCGATTCATATCGGTGGGCATAGCGAGGCCGCAGCCAAGCGGGCCGGTCGGATGGGCGACGGGTTCTTCCCGGCCAAGGGCAACATGGCCGAGTTGATCGACATCGCCAAGCAGACCGCCGCCGATGTAGGCCGTGATCCCGATGCGATCGACATGACCGGCGTACACCCGGGAATTTTTGGGGCCGATCCCGCAGCAGCGGTCGAGGAAGCGGCATCGTGGGGCATCGATCGCCTGGTAGCTCCGGCCTTCATGTTCATCGGCGACACCGAACAGAAGATGGCCGAGTTTGCCGCAAAGGTCATGCCCGTCTGAGCGAACCGTTGCTCGATGGGGCGGGCGAGCATCGCAGCGGCTGGGTAAGGCGAACGCCAGCCACGATCTGGTGCGGAGAATTCAGCTCAGGTGCTCGTGCAGCGTGTCGATGTGGTCGATGTTGACCGCACCCATGCCGACGAGAGCGGTGTTTCCTGGTCGAGAGCCGGGGCCCGTGAACGACAGTACCGATGCAGGCTCACCTTCGACCGAGGCGAGCGCCGTTGCCCAGGTGGGGCCGGTTCCATCGGTGCACGCCACCACAAGCGTCCGGTCGGCCATGGCTTGGACCACAGCGTCGCGGGCGCGAGAAGTTGCTGCCGATGCGGTCGTGTCGGGAACGAATGGGCTGACAAGGCAAAGTGCTTGCTGCTGGACGAGTTTGCGGAGGTCGGGGGATCGGGCTGCACGGTTGATGCCATTGGCTGCCACGACGATGGGAGTGCTGCCGCAGGCTCCAGACTCATCGAGCACCACATCGTCGATTGCCGGATCGTCCCCGTTTCTCGATTCGCCGGGGGCGCCGACCACAGTCGCCCACCCGGCGACGACGGTTGCTGCGACTGCCTGTCGAACGATCGATGCAATGGCGTCGTCAATCACATCAGTGACGATCGCGAGGCGACGGAGCAGCAGGACGTCGGTCGCCCCGGCAGCGAACAAATGCGGTGGGCAGCGGTGCTGCATTCGGTCGCGGAGCAGGACGGGAAATCGCTTGTCGAGGGCGGAGAGCAAGGTGATGCCACCCTCGCCAAGCCGTTCGATTTCGAACGCGAATGCTCGCGTGGCGTCGAGCAAGCCGCTCAAGCGCTGCTCGGACACATCACCTTGCGCGACCTGAGCGCGCACGGTGGTGTCGGTCAGGAGTGCGCCAACATCGATGCCGAGTGCGTCGGTGCGGTCGACGAGGCCCCAGAACTCGCGGGCCTTCAGCGGAGCGACGTCGAGGCGCGTGAGCTGATTGCTGAGCAGGAGTGCTGCGAGTTGCGTGTCGGAACTCATCGTGAGTCGATCATGGCACGTCGATTGGCCGCGGCCCAGTGATCTCGGTGGTTGCTGGTCAGGCCCGGCGCCCGAGGGACAGCGCAAGGACGGTCGGGAAAACCGGGCCGCTTCCGCTGCGTCGCATCAACCGCCCGATCTCGTTGAGGGTCCACCCGGAATCGACGAGGTCGTCGATGAGCAGTACCGGTCCGCCGAGTGGCGGCTCGCCGAGCGTGAAAGCTCCTGCAACGTTGGCTGCCTGATGCGGACTGTTCTGCATCTCGACCTGTGGCGGCCGATGCTCGGCCCGTTCGACGAGTTGCACGTAGGGAATGGCGAGCGTTTCAGCTACCCGTTGAGCGAGTGACGGCACGAGTGCACCGGTTCGTTCGGAAGGGACCGCAGCGACCCAGGTGGGTGCTGGCGATGGCGCCCACTCGGTGACCATTTCGACCAACGCGCCGACCAGCTCGTCGGCGAAGTGGCCGTCTCGGCGGCCTTGTTGCACCAGCGGGCCCCAGCCGCTGTCGCCCCAGTGGGCAAGCGTGCGGCCCTGCTGGGTTCGCTCACCCACGGGGATGCCCTGCTTTTTTGGTTCGATCGTCAAAGGCCGGTTCCGCAGGAAGGCCTCGGCTGCAGCAATGAGCTGCGTCGATGTGCTCGGTTGGATGAACTCGTTGCGGCAGTTATCGCAGATGCCGCAACTCTGCCCGAGGTCATCGTCGAGCAGATCGGTCAGAAACCGCATACGACATCCGGTTGTTTCGGCGTAGTCGAACATCAACCTCTGTTCGAACCGTCGGGCGTCAGTCACGGATTGCACTCGATCGTGCGGATATGTCCACGCCGCGAGTGTGCGCTCGTAGCTCTGGCCCTTGACTCGGCGTACGACACCCTCGACATCGAGTTGCTTGAGGGCGAGTTCGATCTTCGTCCACTTCACGTCAACCTGCGATGCGATATCGCGCAAGGACACGGGGCCTGCTGCCTCGTCGAGCACTGCGAGTACGGCGTCGACGTCGACAGGGTCGGGAAATGCCTGCTCGATGAAGTAGTCCTGAATGTTGACGTCTTCCTTGCCGCACAGCAACAGGGCACGGCTGTCGTCGAGGGCACGGCCAGCACGACCGACCTGCTGGTAGTAGGCGACTGGTGAACCAGGCATCTGGAAGTGGATGACGAAGCCGAGGTCGGGCTTGTCGTACCCCATGCCAAGGGCGGAGGTGGCAACGAGTGCCTTCAAATCGTTGGTCTTGAGGCGGTGCTCGAGCACTTCACGATCTTCGTTGATGGTGGCGCCCGAGTAGCCCTCAACGTCGTGGCCCTGGCGCTTGAGCCAGCTGGAGACGTTGTCGACGTCGCGGATGGTGAGGCAATAGATGATGCCCGAACCTGGCAGTGAGCCGAGGTGTTCTGCCAGCCATGCAAGCCGCTCGGCCTGTCGGCTGAGTTTCACAGCACTCAGCGCCAGGCCGTCACGACTCAACGTGCCCCGGTAGGTGGTGATGTCGGTACCAAGCTGATTGGCGACGTCTTCGACGACGCGCCTGTTCGCAGTAGCGGTGCAACCGAGCACGGGGACGTTGCCGTCGCCGAAATTACTGATCAAGCGGCCGATGCGCCGGTAATCGGGTCGGAAGTCGTGGCCCCAGTCGGAGATGCAGTGCACCTCGTCGATCACGACGAGCCCGGGCCGGCTGCCGAGGAGCGGCATGGCCTGCTGTGCGAAGTCGGGGTTAGCGAGCCGTTCGGGCGAGACGAGGACGAGGTCGACACTGTCGCTCTGCAGCCGGTCGGCGAGTTCGTTGACGGTGGTCGTTGACGACGAGTTGACCGTCATGCATCGGAGCCCGAGCCGTTCGGCCGCTTCGATCTGGTTGCGCATCAGGGCAAGCAGTGGAGAGATCAGCAGTGTCGGCCCGAGACTCTGCTTGCGGAGGAGGTGGGTGGCGAGAAAGTAGACGGCGCTCTTGCCCCACCCGGTGCGCTGCACCACGAGGACGCGCTCGCGCCGCTCGACCAACGCTTCGATCGCCTCACGCTGGTCGGGTCGGAAGTCGGCGTCGGCTCGACTGGTCAGCTCGCGCAGGGCTTTGAGCATGGGGTCAGCACCCGCAGTATCGCCGGCAAGAACAGTCATGGGCCCATCATGCACCCTGGCTGTCACAGTCCCTCATCGATCATGGACACAAGGTGGGCAGCCATCCCTGGCCGAGCGGTGTTTGGGCGTTACCGATTTTTGTGTGACCGATTGTGGCGACTTTCTCCGGCATGGCTCACAAAGAATCGGAATTCCGGAATTCGGCAGCACTCGCGTACTGTCGGGGGATGTCGGCTGAGACCACCACACCGTTCTTTAATCCACTCGACGAGGGATACATGGAGAATCCGTATCCCCACTTCGGTGAGATGCGTGATCACGACCCAGCGCACCTCTCGCTGATTGACCTGTGGGTGCTGTTCAAGCACGACGACGTCTTCCGACTGCTCCGTGATCCGTCGATGAGCGTGATGGACGACAAGATTGAGATCCGCGACGAAGCGCGCCGTGCTGAGATGATCGAAGCCGCTGGTGGCGAGTTTGAACGTGACACCTCGATGCTCAACACCGACCCGCCGGACCACACGCGGCTCCGTCGCCTCGTCAGTAAGGCGTTTACTCCGGCAGCCATCCAGGCACTGCGCCCGCGCATCCAGGAACTGGTTGACGGAGCACTCGACACGATGGCGGCCAACAGCGGCGGCGACGTCGTCAAAGAGCTCGCCTTCCCGCTCCCGTTCGACGTGATCTCCGAGATGCTCGGCATGCCTGAAAGCGACAAGGACCAGATCGCCAAATGGTCGGGCA
Source organism: Ilumatobacter sp. (assembly GCF_041688325.1). Taxonomy (GTDB): domain Bacteria; phylum Actinomycetota; class Acidimicrobiia; order Acidimicrobiales; family Ilumatobacteraceae; genus Ilumatobacter_A. The sequence goes on along the minus strand of NZ_JBDNIJ010000174.1, from coordinate 3,902 downwards.
CCATCGTCAAGTCGCTTGACCCGATGCTTGCCATCGATGCCTTCGCGGAGATCAGGGCAGCGTCGGATGCGATGAACGCCCACATCGACGGAGTGATCGCCTGGAAGCGTGCGAACCCGGCTGACGACCTTCTCACAGCGCTGATCCAGGCTGAAGAAGACGGCGACCGCCTGACCTCGATCGAGCTGCGCGACCAGGTCGCACTGCTTTTCATTGCTGGCCACGAGACCACCGTCAACCTGATTGGAACCGGCATCTACGAACTGCTCCGCAACCCCGATCAGGCAGCTCTGTGGCGCGACGATCCCAAACTCGACGTGACGGCTGTCGACGAGATGCTCCGATTCGTCAGCCCCGTCCAGTTCTCTCGTCGCATCACCCTCGACGAGATCGAATTCCAAGGCAAGATTATTCCGAAGGGGATGTTTGTCCTTGCGGGCCTCGCGTCGTCCAATCACGACCCTGCCAAGTGGGGCCCGACCGCCGACGACCTCGACCTGCGTCGGGAAGGTGCTGGTCAGCACCTGTCGTTCGGAAGCGGTGCGCACTACTGCCTTGGTGCATCCCTTGCGAAGCTCGAAGCATCGATCGCTATGGGTTCGTTCTTGCGCCGTTTTCCTGACGCCATCGTCGACGAAGCCGGGGTCGCATGGAATGGCCGCGTGAACCTGCGCGGTCTTGAGCGCCTCCCCATCAGCGTCTGACTCGTTTGCGTCGAACTTCTCGCGCTCATGCCAACTGATGCCTCGACGCAAACGGTGCTGGGGGACGGTGCTGAGTGAACATGTGTGACCGCAGGCTCGTTGTGAGGGGTTACTCGACGTGATCTGATGGGCAACTCCTGACACGGTTGAACGGTTGTGGCGTAGAGCGCCACGTCAACAGTGCGGATGGAGCCCCCCACATATGAGCAACGACGAATCCGCCGAGCCTGCTGTTGAGCGGGACACGAACGAGACGCCTGAGAGTGAGACGGCTGCGAGCGAGACGGCCGATCCAGCCCGGACGGTGTCGCTCCCCGCCAAGAAGTCGATCATCGCGTCGATCGCCGCAGGTGCCGCGCGCCGCTGGCAAGTGACATTCGCATTCATCATCGTCGTTCTCGTCGCAGGCATCTCGGCATTCGGATTCGGCCTTGACCGTGAGGGTTTCCCGCCGATCAACACGCCCATCTCCGTGGTGAGTGGCACATACTTCCTCGACAACACCGAACAGATCGATGCGGACATCATCGTCCCGCTCGAAGCGGCCTTCAGCGAAGTCGAAGGCGTCGTGTCGACCGAAGCAACCGCGCGGAACAGCTCGTTCTCGATCGTCGTCGAGTTCGAGTCGGACATCAGTTCCGCCATCGGTACGCAGCGACTGCTCGACCTCGACCTCACCGTGCCCAATGGGACCCAGATCTTCTACAACCCGGTGAACGCCGCCAAGCTCGTCGGCCAGTTCGATGCACTTGTGTCGATCATTGGCCCGCCCGATGCCACACCAACGCAGCTGCAGGAACAGGCCGAACTGCTCAGCACGTACCTCGCCGCGGAAGGTGATGTTGGGGTGGCCGACGTCCGCGACCTCGAGACTGCCTCGCTCAATCCGGCCAATGGCGAACAAGAGACTCGCCTGACCCGGTTTACTCGCGTCGCGCTCGACAGCTCGGGCTACGACAATGCAATTGCCGTCGGCCTGATCCGTAGCGAGACCACTGAACTCGACGTCCTCGCGTTTTCCGATTTGATCGAGAGTCGCCTTGACAGCGCTGACTCGCCGCTTGCTGACGGATTCACATCGGCGATCACTGCCGACTTCGCCGTCGGTGTGCGTCAGCAGTTGTCGTCGCTCACCTCGAACCTGCTGACCGGCCTCATCGCTGTTGCCTTCGTCAGCCTGCTGCTGATCGGCTGGCGCGTGGCTGTTATGACTGCCGGCTTCATGGCTCTCGTGATGATGGGCTCGCTCATCGGCCTCTGGGTGTTCGGCTACTCGCTGAACACGATCACGCTGTTCGGCCTGATCCTGACGCTCGGCCTACTCGTCGACGATGCCATCGTGGTCTCCGAGTCGATCGACTCCAGCCGCGACGAGCCCAGCCCGGCCGAGGGCGGTCGCCGCCTCGGCATCGTGCGCACTGCGATCGAACGCGTCGGCTCGGCCTCCCTCGCTGGCACCCTGACGACCGTCGTGGTCTTCTCACCGATGCTCTTTGTCGGGGGCATCCTCGGCGAGTTCATCCGGTCGATCCCGGCGACCGTGATCATCACGCTGATCCTGTCGTTCATCTTCTCGATCGTCTTCATTCCGGCTGTCGCCCGAGTGTTTCTCTTGAAGGGAGCGCCGAGTAACAACCCAATCGTGCGTGTCGAGAAGCGCGTCGCCAAGGCTGCTGGCCGTCTGGCTGCGTATCCGTGGCGCAACGGCTGGAAGGGCCGCATCACCGGCTTCGGCCTCGTAGCTGTGGCGCTGGCCGCGATCATGACCGGCGGGACTATTGCCGGTTCGCTCCCGTTCTCGATCTTCCCGGCCGGAAAGGACGCTACCGGCCTTGCTGTCGCCGCCGAGTTCCCGGCTGGCACCTCAATCGAGCAGGCTCAGATGATCTCCGACGAAGTCGACGACGTGGTGCTCGGTGTGCTCGGTGACGACCTCGACCGCTCGCAATACGTGCGTGGCAACGAGCGGGTCACCGAGATCTTCCTCGATCTGACACCCATCGGATCTCGCGACACGAAGGCCCCAGTGTTCGTCGACGAGATTGAGGCGCAGTTCACCGCGATTGCCGATGCCAACCCTGGCCTTCGACTCACGGTCGGCCAGCTCGAGAACGGTCCGCCACTCCTTGAGTTCCCGTTCGCCACGCAGATCGAAGTGTCTGATGCAGCGTCGGTTGCAGCGGGCCAGCAGCTCGCCGAAGACATTCGTGACAACCTGCTCGGTCGCTCGTTCGAGTCGGGTGGCAGCACCGTCACCGTGACCAATGCAATCGTGTCGACCGACGGCGAGATCGACCGTGTCGACGGCCAGCGAATCATCGAAGTTCGAGCAAAGTACGACGAAGAGCAGGGCGTCTCTGGCATCTTGACCGACACGCAGTTGCTCGTCGAAGCCGACTTCCCGGCATCTGACATCGAGTCACGCGGGCTCGCTGCATCAGCTGTCGAGTTCGACTTCGGTCTCGAGTCTGACAACCAGGACGACTTCGCCGGCCTGATTACGGCGGGCATCATCGCCCTCGGCCTCATGCTCGTGTTGATTGCCGTGCAGTTCCGTTCACTCGCACAGGCGTTACTGATCTTCCTGGCGATCCCGCTGAGCTTCCTCGGGGTCTTCGGGGTCCTCAAACTGACCGACAATCCGCAATCGTTCCTCTCCAGCGTGGGGTTCATCGCCCTGATCGGGGTCGCGGTCAACAACACGATCCTGCTCGTCGATTCGGCGAACCAACAGCGCCGTGCCGGCGCGTCGGCTGGCGAAGCAATCCAGGCAGCGGTCACCTCGCGTTTCCGCCCGCTGATCGCGACGACGATCACCACCGTCGTCGGTCTGCTTCCGCTGGCGCTCAGCGATCCGTTCTGGGAGTCGCTCGGCTTCACCCTGATGGGTGGTTTGGTCAGCTCGACGATCCTCGTGCTTGTTTGCTTCCCGTCGTTTTATCTCGGCCTCGAATCGGTGCGTACACCGCTCCGCAACTGGGCCCGCAAGCGTCAAGGCCGAACCCTCCTCACCTGATAGATCGTCCCGCTTCTGTCCTGCTTTTGTCACACTCAGGTCAGACCTCGGTGTGACAAGATCAATTGATGCCCGACCTGACGAAGCAGAAGTGGCGATCGAAGATTGAGGCGAAGCTGCTCGACTCGGGCGCCGAGGACAACCACCGGATGTACGGTGAGCGCAAGCAAGAGGTGATCGGT
>NZ_JBDNIJ010000173.1:0-19782 GCF_041688325.1 Ilumatobacter sp. | reverse complement strand
TGTGAGATGCCCGTGTGAGATGCCCGTGTGAGATGCCCGTGTGAGATGCCCGTGTGAGATGAGGGACGCAGTGGGGGCCCGCATCTCCCATCTCACAATTGGTGTGGCCGCCGGGCCCGCTACCCAGCGACCACATCATGCTGATCAGGCGTCTTGGTCAGCTGCTGGTGCACCACCGCGGTCCGGACGCTCGCCGCGAACCGGGCCAGCTGCGTTCACACGGGCGGTCACCTTCGCTTCGAGGTCGGCCAGTTTTTCGTCGGCCTCAGCTGCAGTGAGTCGACCGGCCTCGACCGCAGCGTTGATGCGTTCGGTCGCCGTAGCGACCGTGGCGTCGATGATGGTCTGGATATCAACGTTGTTCGCCTCGGCGATCTGCGCGAGGGTCTGGCCTTGCTGCAAGGCCGCCTGCAGTTCCTCGACGTCGATGCCAAGCAAGTCGGCAGTCGCCTGGGCCCGGTCGGCCCGGCCCTCGCCACGATCACCACGATCACCACGATCGCCACGATCGCCACGATCGCCACGATCACCACGATCACCGGTCTTGCCGTTGACGTTGGCTGGCTGTTCGACGACTGTGTCCGGCGTGACGGTGTCGTCGACCTGGGCGCTCACGGCGCTGGCGCCGAAGAGGCTTCCTGCCACGACTGCCGTGCTGATGAGTCCGGTACGAATTCGCTTGTTCATGATGTGCTCGTTTCTGAGTGGGGGTTTTCTGTCGGGTTGACATGGACCATCAAAGAGGTCCTAGGTCAGAGGCCAGCTGCGCGAAACCACAAGATTCGTTAAAGACCTCAATGCCCACTTCGCCTCGGGTTGAATATGGACACACCTGGCCATTTCGGCACGAGGTAGATGGGACATGCGCCGCGGATCACATCACGATCGCGGCGCTCAACGGTGCAATTTCACGCGATCTGCGGCACCGTGAAGGGGTGAACACCGAGCAGTACGACATCGCAGTCATCGGTGGCGGGCCAGCAGGTACTGCCGCAGCGATTCGCGCGGCGCGTGCAGGCCTCAGCGTCATCGTCTTCGAGAAGGGAAAACATGGCCGCGATAAAGTGTGCGGCGATGGCCTGACCCCTCGCGCTATCGGTGCACTCAACGAACTTGAGATCCCGCTCGATGACGCTCACTACATCAGGGGCCTGCGAATGATCGCCGGTAAGCGGGTGCGCGAACTCGACTGGCCAACCACCGAACGATTCCCGAATCACGGAGCGGTGTGGCCACGACGACGGCTCGACACGGCGCTCATGGACGCCGCTGCAGCCGCTGGCGCCGAGATGGTCTACGAGACCGAGGCGCTTCCAATCATGGACGGTGACAAAGTGCTCGGCGTCGAAGCAGGCGTTGGGCCCAGCGCTCGCAAGATCCACGCCGGCCTCACGATCGTCGCCGCTGGCGCTGTCGGCAAGGTCGCCAAGATGCTCCGCGCCGACCGGGTCGAGGGCGAGACCTTCGGCCTAGCTATTCGCACCTACGCCGAGACACCACGCCACGACGACGTCCACCTCGAAGCACTGCTGTCACTTAAGGGCGACGACGGGAGGGCGGTTCCCGGCTACGGCTGGATGTTCCCTGCCGGCGATGGCACGGTCAACATCGGGTGCGGCGCGCTGTCGACCATGAAGGGGTTCAAGAAGCTCAACCTCAATACCATGCTCGAGAACTACCGCAAGCAGGTCATGCCCGAATGGGACCTCGGCCCCAACCTCGAACGGGCTCGTGCTTGGCGACTGCCGATGTCCACACAGAAACGCCACGGCGCCGGGTGGGTTGCGATCGGCGACGCCGCCGGCCTCGTCAACCCAATGAACGGCGAAGGCATCGACTACGGGTTGGAGAGTGGCATGCTCGCTGTCGACCTGTACATCGAGAACCCAGCCAACGCTCCGGCCCGCTACGACCAGTTGGTTGGCGAACAGTTCGATGCGTTCCTGCGCACCGGTCGTCGCTTCTCGTTCCTGATCGGCCATCCGTGGATCTTGAAGCCCGGCCTGGCGCTGTCGGTCAGCACCGAGTCGATCGCGAAGATCACGCTCGCTGTGATGGGCAACCTCGTCGACAATCAGACTCCCGGTATGGCCGGCAAAGTGATGTGGCTCGCCGACAAGGGCCTTGGCCTTGTCGACCCCATCCTCCGCAAGACCCGCGCCGCCGCGTAAATTGGCTGTCACACTTTGGTCAGACCGGAGCGTGACAAGAACGTCACACTTTGGTCAGACCGGAGCGTGACAAGGCTGCACCCGACTCGCTCCCGCTCTGGAGCTCAGTCGGATAACGCGCCTCAACGACGTGGCATTATCGCTGCATGACAATCGAGACCGTCACTGGGTACTGCTGGCCGCAATCTGTTGCATCGGGTGGGTCGATCGGGCTACATCTGTCGTCGGCTGGCGGTCGGCCTGTCAACGTCGAGATCGCACGTGTTGGCGCGCAACGGACGGTTGTGTGGGCCGGCACCATCGAGGCTGCAGATCATCCGACGCCCCGCGACGCCGACTCGAACGGGTGCGGCTGGCCGGTCGCCACCACCATCACGCCAGGCGACGATTGGGTGTCCGGCTACTACGAGGTGCTGTTGACAATCGATGTCGACGGCAAGACACGCCAGAGTCACGCGTTCCTCGTCGTCCGACCCAGCGCCGACTCCAAGAACACCATCCTCCTCCAGCTCGCGACCAACACCTGGCACGCCTACAACGATTTTGCCGGCCGCAATCTCTACAACGGCGGCACGCACGCATCGTTGCAACGACCGATGGCGCGCGGCTACCTGTCCAAGCCGCCGGGGGCCGGCCGACGTGTCACCACAACCAACCCTCCTGATCGAGACATGAACGCTCATGTCGGCTACATCCGGATGAACCATCTGTCTGGTTGGGCAGGATCGGCAGGCTGGCCCGACTGGGAGCAGCCGTTCCTCGCGTGGGCCGAACGGAACGGCTACGGCATCGATGTGATCACCAACGCCGACCTCGATGAGCATCCCGGCATCATCGACAACTACCGCCTGCTGTTGTCAGTCGGTCACGACGAGTACTGGTCGAGCCCGATGCGCGACACCGTCGAAGGCTTCATCGCCCGGGGCGGCAACGTTGCCTTCTTCTCTGGCAACACCGCGCTGTGGCAGGTCCGCATGGAAGACCGAATCGACGGCACCGCTTCGGTCATGGTTGGCTACAAAGGCCAGTTTAAAAACGATCCTGTCTACGACACCGACCGCATCGCCGAGCTCACCAGCATCTGGTCCGACCACCTGATCGGCCGCCCGGAAAATCACATGACCGGCGTGTCGTTCACGCGCGGGGGCTACCACCGCATCGGCAAACGGGTCACGAACGGCGCCGGCGGCTACACCGTGTTCCGGCCCGATCACTGGATGTTCGAGGGCACCGAACTCGACTATGGCGACGTGCTCGGCGCTGCAACGACCACTGTGGGCTATGAGTGCGACGGCTGCGAGTACACCACCGTCGACGGGCTTCCCGTACCGACCGGCGCGGATGGAACACCCGAGTCGTTTGAGATCCTCGGAATGGTCCCAGCAGCCCACTTCACGCGCACCACGGCGGGACGGCCGCCGAAGCCGCACGAGCCGTCGGAAATCGAGTTTCTTGCGTCACGCGTCTTTGACGATCGAAGCGAGGCCGCCGTCAAGCGCATCGCTGCAGGCCAAGCGATGCTCGGCAGCTACACGTCACCTGGTGGTGGCACCGTGATCACATCAGGCTCGACCGACTGGGCCCACGGACTGGCAGGACGCGACCGCCAGATCGAGCAGATCACCTCGAACATCCTCGACCGCCTCGGCTGATCGCTCTGGCGCTGGCTGCATCGTTCGGCGGCTCGGCTTGGTTCGGGTTCGGCAGCACCAATTCTGCGTGAGCGATTCCAGTGAAGGTTGCCGCAATCCCTCACACAAAACTCGGCCGCCAGTTCTGTGTGAGCAAAAGCAGCCAACGACCCCGCTATCGCTCACACAAACCAACGAGCACATTGCGGACCAGGCTGCGTCTTCCGCCGCGTTCCGGACCGTGCCCGGGAACCTATGCTCGGCCACGATGCGTGTCTTCGTCACCCACAACCCCGAAGACCTGGCCGCGTACTACGGCCGCGCGCTCCCCGAGCTTCGATCGCTCACCGAGCGTGACGGCGCGCCTGTCGAAGTGGTGCTCAACCCGCTCGAACGTGACCTGACCACACCCGAATTGATCGAGGCCGCCGCAGGCTGTGCCGTCATCGTGGCGCACCGCTCGACAGCCGGCGAGGCAGAGTTGTTCACGGCACTCCCTGACCTTCTCGCGTTCCTGCGGTGTGCCGTCGACATCAGCACAATCGACGTCGATGCAGCATCAGCTGCGGGTGTGCTGGTCGCTCGCGCCGACAAGAGCTTCGTTCCGTCGACAGCCGAGTTGGCGCTCGGCCTGCTCCTCGACTGCGCTCGAACCATCGCTGCGTCAACCATCGACTACCGCAATGGGAAACAGCCGCCCCAACGGCCGGGCTGGCAACTGGCAGGCCAAACCGCGGGCATCTTGGGATACGGCGCGATCGGCTCGTATCTCGCTGGCTTGCTCGCCGGGATCGGCATGCGCGTGCTCGTCCATGATCCGTTCGTCACCGAAGTCGGCGATGCAGCCGAGCTCGTCGAGCGCGACCAACTCCTCGCCGAGGCCGACGTTGTCTTCCCGCTCGCTCAAGCCACGCCGGAAACCGAGAACTTGGTCGACGCCGACTTCCTCGCCCAGATGAAGGCCGGTGCCACGTTGATCAACGTCTCACGCGGCGAACTACTCGACGACGACGCGGTGTTCGCTGCGCTCCAATCAGGCCAGCTCGGCGCCTTGGGCCTCGACGTCGGCCGTGCTGCCGACCAGCGCCCCGCTCCCCTTCTGGCAGCTCATCCGCGGTGCGTTGCCACCCCGCATCTCGGTGGTCTCACTCCCCAGAACGCCGATGCTCAAGCAATGAGCAGCGTCGAGCAGATCGGCTCCATGCTCGCCGGCGAGGTCCCAGCCCGATCGGTGAACGCCGAAAGCGCCATGCGGCTGCGCGACCACTTCGAACCGTGAACACAACCCCCGCGTGCGACACGCACGTGCACTTCTACGACGCCCGATATCCGTCGGCGCCAGACGCAATCGTGCATCCGCCAGACGCGACCGCTGACGACTACGGCGCGCTGCAGACCGAGCTCGGTCTCGAACGCGTCGTCGTGGTCCAGCCGACCACCTACGGACTCGACAATTCGTGCCAGCTCGACGCGATGGCCGCCTTCGGCGACCCAGATGATGGTGTCGCGCGCGGCGTGATGGTCGTTGACGACTCGGTCAGTGCCAACGAGCTCCGCCGCCTGACAGCACTTGGTGTGCGCGGCGCTCGATTTCACATGCTTCCGGGCGGCGCTGTGCCATGGGAGATGTTGGAGACGGTGGCTGCGAAGATCGCTCCGTTCGGATGGCACATCCAACTGCAGTGCAATGGTCGCGAGCTCGCGGCCCGCCAAAACCAGTTGGCTGCTCTGCCGACCGAAATCGTGATCGATCACATCGGCCGGTACATGCCACCCGTTTCGACCGACGACGTCAACTTCACCGCCGTGCTGCAGTTGGTCGAAGCCGGGCACGCTTGGGTCAAATTGTCAGCCCCCTACGAATCGTCGACCGAGACAATTCACAACGGCGACCACGCCAGCACCAATCACGCCGACATCCTCCCACTGATCGACACGCTGATCGAACGGGTCCCCGACCGTCTGCTGTGGGCCAGCAATTGGCCCCACCCCGGACAGTCACCGGCGCCGTCACCGGGCACACTGAGGGCGCAGCTTGAACGATGGCTGCCCACCGACGAGCTCCGCCATCAGGTGCTCGTCACCAATCCCAACTACCTGTATTTCTGCTGAACCCGGTGCGACACAATCGCACCACGACGAAAGACTGCTGACATGACCGACCCAACCGCCGCACCCGACACCACGTACGCCTCGTACCCGTCACTCGCTGGCCGCACCGTGCTCATCACAGGTGGCGCCGACGGCATCGGCGCTGGCATCGTCGAGCAGTTCGTCGCACAGGGCAGCAAGGTCGCCTTCATCGATATTCAGGCTGACAAGGGCCACGCATTGGTCGAGCGGCTCTCCCCAGACGCAACCCATGCGCCACTCTTCTTCGAGGTCGACTTGCTCGACATTCCTGCGACGCAGGCAGCAATCGCGTCGGCCTCCGAACAGCTCGGTGGCATCACCGTGCTCGTGAACAACGCCGCAAGCGACGACCGCCACACGTGGCAAGAGATGACGCCCGACTACTGGGACGAACGCCTCAATGTGAACCTGCGGCACTACTTCTTCGCTATCCAGTCGGTCGCTCCCGGGATGATCGAGGCGCAGAACGGCTCGATCATCAACATTGGTTCCAGCAGCTACATGATGCAAGAAGACTTCTTTCCCGGCTACGCGGTCGCGAAGTCAGCCGTCGAAGGCATCACGCGAACGCTCGCCCGAACGTTCGGGTCCGACAACGTGCGCGTCAACACCGTCCTGCCCGGCTGGGTTGCAACCGACCGTCAGCTCACCAAGTGGTGGAGCCCGGAAGGCGAAGAGGGCACGTTGCACGACCAGGCCCTCAAGCGGCGCATTTACGCTGCCGAGTTTGCGCAGATGGTGCTGTTCCTCGCGGCCGACGACGGCGGCGCCTGCACAGCCCAGCAGTTCTTGGTGGATGGTGGAAGAAGGTGAAATCAAACGTGATTCAACACTTTGCGGCTGGGGCTTCGATCGACGAGATACATGCGGTGCTCGAACGTGATGGTGCGCTGATCATCGACGGGCTCGCATCACACGAGCAGGTTGACGCCGTCATGGCGGAGATGCAGCCACACATCGATGCAACATCGGTTGGTGGCGACAGCTTCACGGGCAAGAACACCCGCCGATCGGGTGCACTGATTGCCCGATCACCATCGAGCCACCCACTGATTCAGCATCCGACCATCCTCGGTATCACCGAGAAATTGCTCCACAAGGCACAGACATTCCAGGTCCACCTGACCCAGACCATTGCGATCGGCCCGGGCTCGCCGAGCCAGTCGATCCATCGCGACGAGTGGGCCTTCGACTTCTTCGAGTTCCCAAGCGACTACCACGTCCAGTGCAACACCATCTGGGCAATGACTGACTTCACCGAAGAGAACGGAGCCACACGGCTCATTCCTGGCAGCCAGGCCGACCCGATCGACCTGGGACGCAAACACGAGGAGTCAGTCCCCGCCGAAATGACCAAGGGCTCATGCCTGCTCTACACCGGCAAGGTGTACCACGGCGGCGGCGCGAACGATTCTGACGACGTCCGGGTTGGACTGAACCTGACCTACAACGTCGGTTGGTTGCGCCAAGAAGAGAACCAGTACCTGTCCGTGCCCGCCGATATCGCGGCCGAACTGCCCGATGATCTGCTGCGTCTCATGGGCTACCGGATTGGGGCGTACGCACTGGGATACATCGACGACGTGCGCGACCCCATCGAAGCCCTCCGCGGCAAATCAAACACCCCCTCCCAAGCCTTCGCCAGCACTTGAGTGCGGTGAGACGCTCTCAATCACGCGTCTGTCGGAGAGCTTGCGAGCAGTGAGCGATATCGAGCACCTCGCCGTTTACGTCAGGCCAGAGAGTCAGTGGGCTGCATCGAAACCAGCTTGCACGATCTCGTCAGCCTGGCGGGCGGGTTACGGCGTCGAAGAAGGTGCAATCCGGTCAGCTGATCTTCCATTCGATACCCAGTAGGCGTTCGCTCAGTTCCCACAACTTGGTGCCGTCGTCGACGTTCTTCGCAGCGTCGGAGACCTTGCTCTCACCGACGGGCCCTCGACTGTCACCGAACTTGGTCGGACCGTAGTAGGCGCCGTTCTGCGCTTCATTTCCTGCTGCTGCAAGCACCTCGGGAATTGCGCCGGCGGAGGCTGGCTGCGCCATGAGCTTGTTGCTGACCTTGTAGATCGCCTTGAAGATTCCGGTCGGGCCCGTGCTCTGCAGGTTGGTCGCTGAGTAGCCGGGATGCACAGACACCGACTTCACGTCCGACCCAGCGGCCTCGAGCCGGCGCGCCAATTCGAAGCCGTAGATCAGATTGGCCAGCTTGGAGTGCGCGTAGACCGCCGTCGACGAGTACTTCTTCGAAAACATTGGATCGTCGACATTGATGCCGGGCGCAGACCTGTGCGCGATCGAGCTGACGGGCACGATGCGTCCCGAGCGAGCCGCCACCAGATCGAACATCAGGTGGTTGACAAGGAAATGTCCAAGGTGGTTCGTGCCGAACTGCAACTCGAACCCATCCGCAGTCTCCAGTTGCGGTGTCTGCATGATTCCGGCGTTGTTGATGATCGCGTCGAGCCCGTCGGTGTGCTCGCGGAGCGCCGCGTTCGCTGCGTGAATCGAATCGACGCTGGCGAGATCCAGCTCGATGAGTTCGACCGTTCCAACTCCGTTGACCTTGCGCAGGTCTGCGGCGGCCTGCTTGCCCTTCTTCGGAGAGCGCGCAGCGATGAAGACGTCGGCGTTTGCTCGCCGGAGATGCGTCCCTGCTTCGAAGCCCACCCCGGAGTTGCCGCCAGTGATGAAGTACCGCTTGCCCGTGAGGTCATCGAGTTGGTCGATCTTCCAATTGCTGACTGTTGCAGTGTTTGAGGTCATGGTGTCTCCTGTGGTGTGGACGGTGTCATCGAGAAAACCGTCGCGAACACACGCCACAGTACGCGGGCCGCGAATCATGCGGAGCTAGCGCTGAAGAGTTGGCCTCACTCAGGCGAGATCAGCGGTGGTGAAAGCGACCGAGAAACGATCGCACCAGATGACCACGGTGTCGAACTCGGCGAGGTCGAGTCCGACTGGGATCTCGTAGTTCTGCGCACCAACGTTGCCCGACAGACGGCCGAGGTTGACGAACTGGCCGTCAACACCGAAGTCGCCGGCGGGCGCATCGGCGTCGGCCGTCGTCAGGTAGACGAACAGGTCAGGACCGTTGTCGGTAGCGAAATCTTCTTCGAACCGAAGAAAGCGCTCTTCGCTGCCGTCGTTCAGAACAACTGCGGTGCCTTCGCCGGGGTGGCTGCGCTCACCGAAGGTGCCCCGCACGAGCGTGACGATCTCGCCGGGAATGGCTGCAGGCTCATCGGCTGGCGTTGCTTCGACCGGCGCGTCGTCCACTGGGGCATCGTCCACCGGGGCGTCCTCCACGGGGGCGTCCTCCACTGGCGCGTCCACTGGCACATCGTCGACTGCAGTGACCTCTTCGGCCGCAGTGACCGGCTCCGATCCAACGGCGCCCGATGCAAAGACGGGGGCGTCTTCGGACACCTTGTCATCAACAAATTTCGTGTGGACACCAAAGACAACAACGGCGAGGAATGCAAGGACCCCGAGTCCGACGATCGCGCCGGGGATGGCGATCTTCAGGTTGTTCCGAATCCAAGTCCTCATCCAGCTCATGGCGTTGACCGTAGTAAGTGGCGGCGCACCCGCCGCATGCACACAGTGTTCATTTCGATTCGTTCGCGAAGCGTTTTCACAATGTCTTCAACTGCTCAGGCGACAGTGGAGCTCGAGAACTTCCGGATCGACACGAACGCAAAGACGAGGGTGATTCCGATGCTCCACGCGATCGTCAAGATTGCGTCGTTGCCAACCGGTAAGCCGTTGTACAGCGCCCGACAAGCGTTGGTTGCAATCGTAAACGGATTGTTGCGTGCGATCGGCTGGAGCCAGCCCGGCATCTGCACCGGATCGACGAATGCCGACGAGACGAAGGTGAGCGGGAACATCCACACGAAGCCGGCGGAGTTGGCTGCCTCGACCGACGACACGCCGAGGCCGATCACGGCCTGGATCCATGACAACGAGTAGCTGAACCCGAGTAGCAGCGCCGTGGCGTACAGCGCTTCGAGGAGCGAGCCTTCGAACCGGAAGCACGTGAGGAACGCAACAAAGAGCATGACGACGAATGTGAGAATGTTGCGCAGCAGGTCAGAAAACGTGCGACCGATCAACACGGCCGAGCGGGCCATCGGCAGGGACCGCAGCCGGTCAATGTAGCCCTTCTGCATATCTTCGGCGATGCCGATCGAGGTGAACGCCGAGCCGAACACCACCGACTGCGCGAAAATTCCGGGGATGAGGAACTGGTCGTAGTTGTCGAAGCCCGGTACCTCGATGGCGCCGCCGAACACGTAGACGAAGAGCAGCACGAACATGACCGGCTGCAGGGTGGCGAAGATGAGGAGTTCGACGTTGCGCGGCACGATGCGGAGGTGACGAGTCGCTTCGGTCCAGGAGTCGCGCATTGCCCAGACCAGCCCCGACGTCGGCTCACGCCGCGAGATCGATGCCGCGACGGCCCGCACGTGGGCAGCCGAAATCTCATTCGAACTGTCGATCGGCGAAATGTCAAGGCGTTCGCTGTGCGGATCGGTGTCGTCGGTCATGCGGCATCTTCCGAATCGGGGCCGTCAGCCGCGGCTGCATGCTTGCCGGTGAGTGTCAGGAACACGTCGTCCAGTGTTGGCCGCCGGACCTCGACATTGAGGACATCGACGCCGGCATCGTCGAGGGCACGGAGAGCACGAGGCACCGTCCGGTCGCCGGATCGGGATCGCAGCGTGCAAATGTGTCCCGTCATCGTCGACCTCGACCTCGATGTCGCCCGTTGTGAGTTGCCGGAGGGCATCGACGGCGCTCTGCAGATTTTCTGATCGGGCGATCGTGACCGACAGACGGTCACCACCGATCTGGTCCTTCAATTCATCGGAGGTCCCGTTGGCGATGACCTTGCCCGTGTCGATCACGATGATCTTCTGGGCAAGCCGATCAGCTTCGTCAAGGTATTGGGTGGTGAGCAGCACGGTCGTACCGTCATGCTCCAGCTCTTCGATGAGCTCCCACATCGCTAGGCGGCTTCTCGGATCGAGGCCCGTAGTCGGCTCGTCGAGAAACAGCACCGACGGGCGAGCAATCAGGCTCATTGCGATGTCGAGTCGGCGACGCATCCCGCCCGAGTAACCCTTGACCACCCGGTCAGCCGCGTCGACCAGGTCGAACCGTTCCAGGAGGTCAGTCCCGCGGGCCGAGATCTCGCTCCGACCGAGGTGATACAGCCGGCCGATCAAGTTGAGGTTCTCCCGCGCCGTCAATCGTTCTTCAACCGCCGCGTACTGACCGGTCAGTCCGATTCGCGCACGCACCTCGGCGGGCCGGGTTGCCACGTCGATGCCGTCGACGGTGGCCCGTCCACCGTCGGGGCGGAGCAGCGTGGTGAGCAATCGGACGGTGGTGGTCTTGCCTGCACCGTTGGGGCCAAGCAGGCCATAGATCACACCGCGTGGGACCACAAGGTCAATGCCGTCGACAGCGCGAGTCGCCCCAAACGTCTTGACCAGGCCTTCGGCGACCACGGCGGCATTAGCGTCGGGCATCAAATCAGTTTGGCCCTGCCGGCGCGCCGTGACTGGGATGGTGCTGAGGCAGTCGCGCCAGAGGTCCCTCCAGGCGGGAGTCGCAGAGGCGCACCTCAGGATTTACGAACAATGACGCTGCCGACCGAATAACCAGCGCCGAACGAGCAGATCACGCCAAGTTGGCCCGCAACGAGATCAGCACGATGCTTATGGAAGGCGATCACCGAGCCAGCCGAACTCGTGTTGGCGTACTCGTTGAGAATCACCGGCGCTTCGTCGTCGTCAGGAACTCTGCCGAGCACCCCCTTCGCGATCAACTGGTTCATCTTGAGATTCGCCTGGTGCAACCAGAATCGACGGACCACCGACGCGTCGAGATCAAGCTCGCCGAGGTGCGTGGTGATGTGTTGAGCAACCATTGGGCACACTTCACGGAACACCATCTGCCCGTTCTGGCGGAAGACCACTTCGTGCGGATCTCGTTCATCAACCTCAGAGGAGTTGAGAAAGCCGAAGTCGTTGCGGATGTTGTTGGAGAACTGCGTTGCCAGCTTCGTGCCGAGAACTTCCCAACGGTGCGCCACGTCGCCGAGCCCATCGGCAACCGCTTCGTCAGTCCGTTCGAGCACCAGTGCGGTGCAGGCATCACCGAAGATGAAGTGGAAGTCGCGCAGCTCGAAGTTGTTGTGCCCCGACGTGATCTCGGGGTTGACGACCACCACGCACTTCGCCGATCCGTTCCGCAACGCATCAACCGCTGCCTGGATCGAAAACGTTGCCGACGAGCACGCCACGTTCATGTCGTAGCCCCAACCGCCAGCACCGAGGGCGTCTTGGATCTCGACGGCCACCGCCGGGTAGGCACGCTGCAGGTTCGAGCAGCCAACGATCACGGCGTCGACATCGCTCTCTTGGCGACCAGCCTGAGCAAGGGCTTCACGAATGGCGGGCAGTGCCATCTCGGCCTGAATGCCCAGCTCGTCTTCGGAACGCGTCTCGAGCCGAGGCCGCATCCGGTCGGGGTCGAGCACGCCGGACTTCTCCATGACATACCGCGACTCGATACCGGAGGCTTTCACAATGAATGCCTCGTCAGGCGCCGAGCGCGCCTCGACAGTGCCCGCCTCGATCTCGCCAGCGTGCGCACCGTTCCACTTTTCAACCGACGCAGTCAGCGAAGCGGCGAGCTCTGCATTACTGATCGACTCGGGTGGCGTGAACAGACCGGTCCCGGTGATCGACACTGACGGAAACACGAACGCAGTCATACGGCAGAAGCTACGCACCTACCCATCGGTAACCCCGCCCGTGGAGGAATATGGCCCGTCCACTGTCCCATTCTTTCCGGGACAACCACGTGACCAAACAACGGACAAGCACGGGACCTGTCGGGCAAAAATTAGTGCAGGAGGTGGGAGCGGACCAGGCCGCGAAGCATGTCGATACCGATGCCCTTGGACGCGCTGACCCAGACGATGTCGCCC
The DNA here is from genome assembly GCF_041688325.1 of Ilumatobacter sp. Taxonomy (GTDB): domain Bacteria; phylum Actinomycetota; class Acidimicrobiia; order Acidimicrobiales; family Ilumatobacteraceae; genus Ilumatobacter_A. The sequence goes on along the minus strand of NZ_JBDNIJ010000173.1, from coordinate 6,841 downwards.
TTCTCCAGCTGGCAGCCAGCAGCAAGGTTGTTCTTGCGCGTCGCCCGCTGAGAGGACTTGACCTTGTCGTGCTTCGTCGCGACGACCGTGTGCGGCACCTCGCTCTGACGCAACCAGTCGAGCATCTGCTGGTCGAGCTTCGTCGGGCCAATCTCGCCGTCGATCAGGATGAAGACCATCACCAGGTAGTCGCGCTCGAGGAGGTAGCCCTCGATCATCGCGGGCCAGTCGCGGCGGACCGATTTGGCCGCCTTGGCGTACCCGTACCCGGGGAGGTCAACGAGTGTGCCGAGGCCGTCGCCTTCGTCGAGGCTGAACAGGTTGATCAGCTGCGTGCGCCCCGGCGTGTTGGACACGCGAGCCAGTTGCTTGTGGTTGGCAAGGGCGTTGATCAGTGAGGACTTGCCGACATTCGATCGACCCACGAACGCAACTTCGACGGTTGCGTCGGGCAACGTGTGGAGTCGCGACGCCGACTCGACGAACGAAATTTGTAAAGGGCTCCCGGAACTCACCCCCCAAATCTCGCACGTAATCGCAAGAAAAGTGCAAGATGCTGACGCGACAATGCTCTCAAACGCCGCCCACCACATCTCCCGGCGCTCAGACGGCACCAGAAAGGACCCGCACGAAATGCACCCAATACTCCGCCCCATCAGCCCGATCAGTGTGCCAACCACTCGCCGACGCGCCCTCGGCGCCGTGGCCGCCGCTGGCTTGATGCTCTCGATGAGTGCCTGCGGTGCGATTGCCGAAAAGATCACTGAAGAGGGTGCCGAGCGCATCATTGAAGCCGAGACCGGCGAGAACGTCGAACTCGACATCAACGGCGACGGCGGCATCTCGGTGCAGTCCGGTGAAGGCGGCTTCTCGCTGAACGAAGACGGCGAGTTTGTTCTCACCGATGCTGATGGTTCGGTCTTCAGCGGCAGCGCCGGAGAGGACGGCCAGGTCACGGTGGAAAGCGAGGACGGCGAGTCCTTCTACCGAGTCGTCACCGAGATCCCCGCCGAGTGGCCGAACGGTGTCCCGCGCACTGACGGCCTCATCATCGACACGGGCTCGTTCGTCAAGGCCGAGGGCGAGACGCTGATGACCTTGCTCGGCTCACCGAACGGCAGCGCCATCGACTTCACCAATGCCTACGGAGCAACCCTCGGTGCTGCAGGCTTCACCGAGACCGGTCGCTTCGATTCCGAGACCGACGGCGGCAGTGCCGCACAGCGCACGTACGAGAGCGCGTCCTGGGCCCTCAACATCAGCGGCTACGTCGACGATTCGGGCAACGTTGTGAACCTCAGCCTCGTCTCCAAGACCTGAGACCGGAACCTGAGAGCTGAGCGCTGGAATCTGAAAGCCGGGCGCGTCAGCCGCTGACGAGCGAGGCCAACGCCCAGACCGCTGCCAAGAGGCCGATTCCCGAGTAGAGCAGGGATCGGCCGACCGGCGCTCGGTCGAGGTGTCCCTCATCAAGCTGTCGTTCCGGCGGCCTGACGACCGCCATGAAGTTACCGACACAGAGTGCGGCACCAAAGGCGAGCACGAGGTACGCCAGCAGATCTTCGCCGAGGAACATGCCCGACAGCATGCCGAACATCGCGGGCAACGCCACGGCAGCCCGCCAGGACGCGGGCGTCTTTGGTGCGCGATACTGACGAAATGGGGTTTCATCACGTTGCACTCGCCACACACGACGCTGCGGCCACTCACGAGTTCTACACAGAAGTGATGGGCTTCGAATTGGTGAAGGTCCACGTCGGCCCGACGCCGAACAGCACGGGCGCAACGGACCACGCCGGGTTCAGTAAGCACTTTTTCTACGCGACGAACACTGATGTCGAGGACCGTGACGATGCCGACCGGGATCTGATCGCGTTCTGGGAGATTCAGGATGAGTCGATCAGCGATTACCAGGTCAACATCAATGCGGCCTCCGGCCTGCCAGGCTGGGTCAACCACATTGCGTTCGACGCCCCGTCCCGTGAGGCCCTCGACCGGCATCGCACACGCTGGCAACAGCACGGCCACCGGGTGATCGAAATCGATCACGGCTTCTGTTCCTCGATCTACCTGGGTGATCCGTCCGGCAACATGGTCGAGTTCTGCCTCACGACTCGGTCGTTCACCGACGCCGAACGCGCTGATGCGCTTGCCAAGCTGCAGGCCCCGAAGCCCGAGTTCGACGCTGACCCGACGATCATCGTGCACGACGCCCTGACCCCAGCGTGACGCGCGCCTGAGCTCTCCGCCCCCTCCACTGCCCCCACTGCCGTTTTCATGAGCTTGTTGCAGTCAGTGACTGCAACAAGCTCATGAAAGCCAGAGTCGGCGGGCGGATGACCGCCGTACACTCGCTTGGTGGCCCGGTCCGGCGGAGTGAATCGCAATCCTGCGCAGCTCGTCGTTCTTGCGTTCACCGGGTTGATCGCCGTCGGGACACTGCTCCTCCTGTTGCCCCTTGCCGTTGATGGCTCGCGCGGACTCGGAGTCGAGGATGCACTCTTCATGTCGACCTCGGCAACCACCGTCACCGGGCTCGCCACCGTCGACATCGCGACCTTCTCCCTCTTCGGTGAACTCGTCTTGCTCGCCCTCGTCCAAATCGGCGGCTTCGGCATCATGACCATCGGGTCGGTGCTGGCACTGGTTGCTTCGCGACGAGTCGGGTTGAGGCAACGGATGCTTGCGCAAGCCGAAATCGGGGCCGTCGACATCGGCGATCTCAAGACCCTCATCGGCTACATCGCACGCATCACGATCGCCGTCGAAGGCTCACTCGCCGCAGTCCTCACCGTCCGGCTCTGGCAGGGCGGATACGAGGACAACTTCGGCGATGCGCTGTACTCCGGCATCTTCCACGGCGTCACCGCATTCAATAACGCCGGAATCTCGCTGTACTCAGACAACCTCGCCAGCTTCGTCGGCGACCCGGTTGTCGTCATCGCGATCACGCTCGGCTTCATCGTCGGCGGCCTCGGATTTCCGATTCTCGTCGAGATCAGCCGACGCCGGACGACGACGAAACGCGTGGACGCAAGCCTGCCGATGACGCTGCACCACGGGACGGGGCACCCGCGATCAAGTGTGATGCCATGGAGCCTCCACCTCAAGATCACGCTGCTCGCCACTGCCGCACTGCTGATCATCGGCCCGGTCGTCGTGCTCGCATTCGAGTGGAGCAACTCAGCAACGCTTGGCCAACTCGGTATCAGTGACAAGTTGCTCGCCGGCTGGTTCCAGGGCGTGTCACCCCGAACCGCGGGATTCAACACCGTCGACGTCGGTGCAATGAACGAGCCGACACTCCTTGTCATCAGCACCTTGATGTTCATCGGCGCCGGCCCCGCCTCGACCAGCGGCGGCATCAAAGTCACGACGTTCGCCGTGCTGGGCCTGATGATCTGGTCCGAGGCACGCGGCGATCAAGACGTCAACGTGTTCGGCCGCCGGCTGCCGACACCGATGATCCGTCAGGCGGTCACGATCGCGCTGCTCTCGGTGGCCATGGTCACCGGCGTGTCGCTTGTCCTGATGGCCAGTGACGGCATCGGTCTGACCGCAGCACTCTTCGAATCATCGTCCGCGTTCGGCACCGTCGGATTATCAACCGGCGTCACCGGAGCCATCAGCACCCTCGGGCACATCTCCCTCGTCGTCGTGATGCTCGCGGGCCGCGTCGGGCCCGTCACCTTCGTTACCGCATTGGCGCTGCGCGACAGCGACCGCGTCCACGCCTACCGATACCCAGAAGAAAGGCCGATCATTGGCTGACAAAATGCTCCACACGATGTTTCGCGGTCTCCACCGCGACGTCCAACACACCGGCGAATTCATTGTCATCGGCCTCGGCCGTTTCGGCAGCGCACTCGCGACGACACTCATCGACATGGGCCACGAAGTGCTCGGAATCGACGCTGACGGCGAACGAGTCCAAGAACTCAGCGGCGTGCTCACTCATGTCGCCCAGGCCGACACCACGAGCCCGAAGGCACTCAAGCAGCTGGGGGTCGCCGATGCGGTCACCGTCGCTGTCTGTATCGGCGCCGACGTCGAAGCAAGCGTGCTGACGACCGCAGCGCTGTCTGACCTGGAGATTCCAAACATCTGGGCCAAGGCATTCACCGAGCCACACGGACGAATCCTCAGCCGTGTTGGAGCGCACCACGTCGTCTTCCCCGAAGCCGAGATGGGCACCCGCGTCGCGCACCTCCTCACGGGCGAGGTCATCGAATACCTCTCACTCGACGGCGACTTCGTCCTCATCGAAACCGTGACGCCGCCGTGGCTCGTCGGTAAACCACTCGGCGAAACAAATCTACGCCGGGACTTCAAGGTGACCGTCGTGTGCGTCAAGCCGGAGTCCGGTGCGTTCACCTACGCCGAGCGAGAGACCGTGCTCGGCGCGAACGACCTCGTTGTGGTGGCCGGTCACCGCGCCGACATCGACCGGTTCGCATCTGCCAGCTGATCATCCGTCACCTGTTCTCCCGTTTTCATGAGCTTGTTGCAGTCAGTGACTGCAACAAGCTCATGAAAACGGGGACGGGGCGCGTGGAAACGCGGGCGCGGGACGGGGCAGTCTGGAAAGATTTCATGATGGATCTCGATCAAGCCGTTCAAGTAGCCCGAACCGCATACGCGGCGGCCCGGCCCCAGAGTGCTGGCTGGGCCGATCGCGCCCGCCGCGTCATGCCGGGCGGCAACACGCGGTCGGTGCTCCAGTTCGATCCGTTTCCATTCCGAGTTGAACGGGCCCAAGGCCGCTTGCTCTTCGACATCGACGGGTACGAGTACCTCGATCTGCTCGGCAATTACACCGCTGGCTTACTCGGTCACTCCCCTGAACCTGTGCTTGCCGCCGTACGCGCCGCGCTCGAACGCGGCTGGTCGCTCGGCTCCGTACACAGCGATGAGGTCCGGCTCGCGGAGCTGATTGTCGATCGTTTCCCGTCGATCGACCAAGTGCGGTTCACCAACTCCGGCACCGAGGCGAACCTGATGGCGCTCGCCGTCGCCACCCATCACACCGGTCGTTCAAAGATCGTGGTGTTCGAGAACGGGTACCACGGCGGCGTCATCACGTTCGGCTCTGGCCCGAACCCCGTCAACGTCCCGCACGACTGGCTGATCCTTCCCTACAACGACAGAGCAGCGTTCGAGGCTGCAATGGCCGAGCACAGCGATCAGGTCGCTGCCGTGCTCGTCGAGCCGATGCAAGGTTCGGGTGGCTGCATTCCGGGCGACCCAGACTTCCTCGCCGCGCTCCGCTCCGCGTCCACGCGGCACGGCAGCGTGCTCATCTTCGACGAGGTCATGACCTCCCGACTCTCGGTCGGTGGTGCCCAGGAACAGCTCGGCATCACACCCGACATGACCACGCTCGGCAAGTACCTCGCCGGCGGGCTCAGCTTCGGCGCCTTCGGGGGTCGAGACGACCTGATGGCTGCGTTCGACCCCCGCCGCGGCGGGACGCTTGGCCATGCCGGCACCTTCAACAACAATGTGGCGTCGATGGCAGGCGGTGTTGCAGCGCTGACCGAGGTACTCGATGCCGACGTCCTGCACGCAACGAATCACCGTGGTGATGACCTCCGGGACCGCCTCAACGCAGTCTTCGCCGACCACCAAATGCAGATGTGCGTCACCGGTGTCGGTTCCCTGATGAACATCCACGGCATCGCTGGCCCGGTGTGCTGTGCGAGCGACCTCGCGGACGCCGACGACCGTCTCAAGGAGCTCCTCTTCTTCCACCTTCTCGCCGTCGGCATCTACACCGCGCGCCGAGGCTTCATAGCGCTCTCGATCGAGATCACTGACGAAGATGTCGACAGAGTCGTTGCAGCAGTTGAGTCGTTCTGCGTCGCATGACCGACCGGTCGGCTGCTCAGGACTCGGTCTCGACGGCAAACCGACCGAGCAGCTCTCATCCATCGTTACGCCGCTCGGCGTCTTCAGCGAGGCAGTTCGCCAGATCGAAGCAAAGGCGCCAGCCAAGTTGCAGCAGCCCTCGCGTTGCCCAAGCTCAGCGATACCCGCACCGACTGGCCGCTCCCTGCGCCGGCCGCGTCGTGAGGTCGCAGTGCGTCATCGCTGCAGAGACGTCGACACCAGCCAACATCACGGGGCGTTGAGGAAGCTTGGCGTGGACCGGCCCGTCGTCCAGCACCAACGAATCGGCAATCTGCTCAGAGAGTGCAGCGATCAGGGCGATGCCACCTTCCACGACCGCAGAGTCACCAAGATCTCGACATGCTTCTGTCAGCGTTGTGGCCAGCTGATGTTCGTCGCCGACGCGCACACGGTCGACAATGAGCGCCGCTGCTCCGACTGACGCTGCAGAGGCGGAGCCGTAGGACACCGCCCGGTCGACGACCTGAGGAATCGTACGAACTCTGTCGGCATGCGTCAGGCTGTTGGCCAGAACGACGTTGAATTGGCGCAGCGCGAATACCCCGAGCTGCACGGCCAGATCTCTGGGCTCCCACCCACGCACCGGATCTGGCGATTGCACACCGACGAAGGCGCAGTTTCGAATTGGCCTGTCGTGACTGATGAAGCTCGCCGCTTCAGCCAACGCGCCGTCAAGTGTGTTGGGAAAGGGGTACGGCCGTTGCATCAGACTGACCATCGTCCTGAGCCCTCCTGCTCATGCACGAAATCCTGACAGTTTCAAGATGCAAGTTCTTGGATGCAGCGGTGGGTGCCACCAAGAGACGGCCTGATCAGGCAGCGAAGCCGTGCGTTGATCACACGTCGCGGCGGTTGTTGACCACGATGCCGATGATCACGAGGGCGAGCGACACGATGCCGAAGAACACACCGCCGTAGATCCGTCCACCCG
>NZ_JBDNIJ010000172.1:0-4735 GCF_041688325.1 Ilumatobacter sp. | reverse complement strand
CGTTGCCGTCGCGGATGCCCTGGCTGAACTCGTCGCCGTAGATGATGTCGCGGAAAGTTGTCGAGCCGTTGATGATCTCATACACACCGGGCCGCTTGACGTGCCCTGACACGGCAACCATGCGAGTGCCGGGCGAAGTGGGTGTACCGATCGCGGTGTAGGCCGCCGAACCGTGAATCGCAACGAACGGAAGGTTCGCGAGCGTCTCGACATTGTTGACGATGGTCGGCTTGCCGTAGAGGCCAACGGCTGCTGGAAAGAACGGCGGCTTCAGGCGAGGCATACCGCGTTCGCCTTCGAGCGACTCGATCAGGGCAGTCTCTTCGCCGACGACGTAAGCGCCTGCACCCCAGTGCAGCACGATGTCGACGGAGAAGTCGGTGCCGAGGATGTTCTTGCCGATGTAGCCAGCTGCATATGCGTCGTTCAGCGCAGTGGCGATGCGCTCTTGCGCTACGGCCATCTCGCCGCGGACATACAAGAAGCACTGCGACAGACCGGCGGCGTAGCACGCGATCAGGCAGCCTTCGATGAGCTGGTGCGGATCGCGTTCCATGAGGAGACGGTCCTTGTAAGTACCCGGCTCCGACTCGTCACCGTTGACAACGAGGTAACGCGGCCACACGCCCTCTGGCGTGAAACCCCATTTGACGCCCGCCGGAAAGCCCGCGCCGCCGCGACCAAGAACCGTGGAGTTGCGGACTTCGTCGTGCATCTCCTGCGGCGACATGGCCAGGCATTTCTTGAGCCCTTCATAGCCGTCGGTCGCGAGGAAACGTTCGAGGGTGTGACTGTCTTCGTACTCGAAGCGCGACGTCACGACTTTCGGGCGGTCACCGATGTAGAAGCCCGCAATGTAGTCGTGCGTCTCGGCGCCGGGCGAGTTCGTGGGGTGGCTCACTTGGAAGCCCCTTCATTGTCTGGCGCTACGACGACGGGGATCCATACCGGACCGCTGGTGACGTCGTCAGGGTGCACAGCACCGACGCCTTTGTCGTGAGGAATGTGTTGGCGTTGGAGGCCGAGCGTGCCATGGGGAGGAATTTCGGCGTCGAGCTTGCCAGAGCGGAGATCATCGATCATTTGGTCAAAGTCGTCGTGGGTGACGCGGTACTTGTGGCGGTAGTTGACCTGCAGGCACGGGGCCTCGGTGCATGCCGCCTGGCACTCGGCAGGCTCAAGCGTGATCAGCCCGTCGGCGGTGGTGCCGCCAGCCTTGACGCCGAGCTTCTCTTCGGCGTGGTGCAGGAGTTCGCCAGCACCGAGCAGTGCACACGACAACGTCGTACACACGTTGATGACGTACTTACCAACCGGTTCGAACTTGAACATCTCGTAGAACGATGCGGTGCCCAGCACTTCGGCCGGCGTGACGTTGACCAGTTCGGCAATATGCCTCATTGCGTCTTCGGTGACGTAGCCGTTCTGTTCCTGGCTGAGATGGACGAGCGGGATCAGCGCCGACTTTTGCTTCGGGTACTGCCCGATGATCTCTTTAGCAATGACCACGTTGTGGTCGGACAAACGGCTCATGAGCCAGCTCCTGTGTAAGAAAAAATGTCGACACCGGTCATCATCGGTCGACGCCGTCCATCATGGCCATGTTCGCGGTCAGCGGAAACGACATCATCGGTCGACGCCGCCGAGCACAGGATCAACCGAAGAGATGATTGCCACGGCGTCGGCAACGAGGCCGCCGCGCATCATGTGCGGCAGGCACTGAATGTTGACGAACGACGGATCGCGCATGTGGAGGCGATAGGGATTCGGGCCGCCGTCGGACGCGATGTAGCAACCGATCTCGCCCCGCGGGCTCTCAATGCCCAAGTAGACCTCGCCATCCGGCACCTTGAAGCCCTCGGTGAAGATCTTGAAATGATGGATGAGCGCTTCCATCGACTCGTCGATACGAGCACGCGGTGGCGGGGTGACCTTCTTGTTTTGGACGCGGTAATCGCCCTCGGGGATCCGTTCGAGGATCTGACGAACCAACACCATCGACTCGCGGATTTCAGCGAGGCGGATTGCGAACCTATCGAAAGCATCGCCGTACGAACCGACCACGACGTCGAACTCGAGTTCGTCGTAGTGCATGTAGGACTGGTCGCGACGGAGGTCCCACTCGACACCGGTCGAACGAAGAATGGGGCCGGTGGCACCGAGCGCAAGTGCCTCACGGGGCGTGATCACGCCGACGCCCTGCAGACGCTCACGCCAGATCGGCTGGCCGGTCATCAAGATGTCGTACTCGTCGAGACGCGGCGGCAGCAGGTCGAGGATTCGCAGCACACCATCGCGCCAGCCAGCAGGCAGGTCGGCTGCGAGGCCGCCGGGGCGGATGTAGTTGTGGTTCATCCTGAGGCCAGTGACCTCTTGGAAGAACCGCAGCACTTCTTCGCGCTCACGCCAGCCGTAGATCATCATCGACACGGCGCCGAGGTCCATGCCGTTCGTTGCCATGAACAGCAGGTGGCTCGACATGCGGTTCAGCTCGGAGAGCAGCATGCGAATCCAGACGGCACGGTCGGGGATGTCGCCGTCGATACCGAGCAGTTTCTCGGTGGCCATCGAAAAGACGAGCTCGTTGTTGAGCGGGCTCAGGTAGTCCATGCGGGTGACATTGGTGCCGCCCTGCATAAAGGTGAGCTGTTCGGCGGTTTTCTCCATGCCGGTGTGGAGGTAGCCGATAATCGGCTTGCAGCGGAGCACCGTTTCGCCCTGCAACTCGAGCATCAGTCGGAGCACGCCGTGGGTCGACGGATGCTGGGGCCCCATGTTGATGATCATTGTCTGATCTTCTTCGGGGTCGTCGGGGAGCTCGCCCAAGTTGGCTGCGTCGGCCTCGGACATGCGCAGAACAGAGCCAACTTCGCGGAGCAACTCACGCGCGGTCGTCTGGCTGCGCGGCTTGAGCTTCTGATCGCCTTCGTCGGTGCCGGCGACGAACAGGTGGTAGTTCGTACCAAGATGGTCGGTACTGGCGACCTCGCCGATCGAGGGTTCGAGGACCTCCTCGACGGCTTCGGCCTCTACGGCGGCGCCGGCCTTTTGGCCAGTGAGCTTTTCTTCGGTGGTGCTCATGCGTTGGCTCCCTTGAACTGCACCGGAATGCGGCCGACGTCGTAGTCCTTGCGGAGCGGGTGGCCTTCCCAGTCTTCGGGCATCAGGATGCGCGTGAGGTCGGGGTGGTCGGCGAACAAGATGCCGAACATGTCGTAGGCCTCGCGCTCCATGGCTTCGGTCCCGGGATAAATTTCGAACAGCGACGCGACGGTCGGATCGGCCTCAGGAACTTGGACGCGCAGCCGCGTGCGACGGCGATGGGCCATGTCGAGGAGATTCACGACGACTTCGAAACGTTGCGGCTCAATGTCGGCGGGAAGCACGCGATCCATGAACTCGAGATAGTCGATGCCGCACAAGTCGATGCACATGATGTATCCCTCGTCGGCGAGTGCCTTGACGACGTCGAGGTACTGCGCGGCGCTCGCGTGGATGACTTCCTGGCCGTTCGAATCCGTCACGGGGCAGCCGTGAAGAGTCGGCTGGGCGGCAGCGTCTGCTGCGTCTGCTTCTTGGGTGGCGTTGCTGGAGGCGGCGTCATCGCTCATGATTTCATTCCGAGAAGCACGGGTGTCGAAGTGGCGTCGATGTGCTCGACATGGATATTCGCGCCGGCTCCGGACACTGCGCGACGCTTCAAGATTTCTTCGTTCTCGATGAGACCGTGCAGCGTTTCGATCGCATGGATCAGCGTCTCCGGTGTGGGTGGGCAGCCGGGTGCGTACACGTCGACCGGGACAATCTGGTCGACGCCCTGCACGATGGCGTAATTGTTGAACATGCCGCCAGAACTGGCGCAAACGCCCATCGAAATAACCCACTTGGGCTCCATCATCTGGTCGTACACCTGGCGCAGGACGGGAGCCATTTTCTGGCTCACACGACCCGCGACGATCATGATGTCGGCCTGACGTGGCGATGCACGGAACACTTCCATGCCGAAGCGGGAGATGTCGTAGTGCGCAGCACCGGTGGCCATCATTTCGATCGCGCAGCAGGCGAGACCAAACGACGCAGGCCATGACGAGCGGGAACGCGACCAGTTCACGAGATCTTCCAGCTTGGCGGTGATGACGTTGTGCGCGATCCCACCGATTCCGTCGTCGAGCACATCGTTGACGATGCCCATGTTGTGACTCCTGTGGCTTTCGGGGGTGTTCGGACTGTCGCGACCGCGAGGCGGGTTATGCGGCTTCGTGTTCGGATGGTTCGTCGCGGCTTGGCAGACGGCCTTCGGTACCGACGCGACGGATGGTTGACGACATCGTGCGTTCGGGAGAGAAGATTGCTGCTTCGGCTTCGAGGTTCCGATACTTGTGCAGCGGTCCCCAGTCAAGGCCACCGCGGGCAACTTCGTACACGAACGTGAGGAAGAAGATTACCGAGAAGGCGAGGATCGCCCAGAAGCCGTAAAACCCGAGTGAGTCACGACCGACCGCATACGGATAGATAAAGATGATCTCGATGTCAAACATGATGAACAACATCGCAACGATGTAGAAGCTGACCGGAAAGCGCTCGGGGAGGTCACGTGTGGGGACGATGCCGCACTCGTAAGGCGCTTCCTTGGCTGTTGACGGGCGGCTCGGTGCGAGCACTCGTGATGCCACGAAGCTGATGCCGCCGAAGGCGATCGCCAGGAACATCAAGAAGATGACCGGGAGGTATTGCG
>NZ_JBDNIJ010000171.1:0-2787 GCF_041688325.1 Ilumatobacter sp. | reverse complement strand
TCGGGTCGCTTGGTGGAAGACCGACGCCACGACCCTGCGCGACATCGTGCGGCTCGACCCGTCATGGCCACTCTTGGACCCCCACGGCGAACGTGTCGACGAACTCCCGGAAACACCGCTCAGCGCCATCACCGGATCGGTACCGCCGTACCCCAACGACGCTCCGCCCGTCCTGTTCGGACACTACTGGTTCACCGACAACGACGACAAGCCGAGCACGTCAAACACGGCATGCGTCGACTTCAGCGCCGTGAAGGGCGGCGACCTCGTCGCCTACCGATGGGACGGCGAACCCACGTTGCAGGCTGAGAACTTCGTTCACGGTTGACCGGGGCTGGTCGGACGGTCGTTGCTCGATAGCCGGCGGCCTACACAGGACGTGGCTCCCGTGAACCCGGTGCCTGCATCACTCCCGATTCGAGCGCGACGGGTTTTCTGCCGGGCAGGCCGAGTGTGACACCCGAGGTTCATGATGGACCCATGCAGCTCCGTACCCGACGTGCGCAAACCGCCATTCGCACCCATGGCTACGATGCACTCGTGGAGCAGGAGTACAACGAGGACAAGTTCCGCGAGCTCGTGGTCTTGATCGCTGGGCGCTTGACCGACGACGCTGCCGGTGGCGCGACGAAGCTGAACAAGGTCCTCTACTTCGCCGACTTCACTCACGTCCGGCGCACCGGGCGGTCGATCACCGGCGCCGACTATCAGAAGCTTCCCAACGGACCAGCGCCACGACGGCTCCTTCCGGTGCGGAACGAACTGACCGAGTCGGGCGACGCCGAACTCGAAGAACGTGACTTCCTCGGCTACAAACAGCAACGCCTGGTGCCCAAGCGCGACGCCGACGTATCGGTGTTCGACGACGAAGAACTCCAAACCATCGACGACGTGCTCCGCGACCTCGAAGGCATGAACGGACGCGAAGTCTCCGATCTATCGCACCAGGAAGCCGGCTGGCGCCTCACCCAAGAAGGCGACACGATTCCGTACACAGCCGCGCTCATCCCGCGTGAACAGCCGCTGACTCCCACTGCCGTCGCCCAAGCGTCGGCAGTCGCTCAGCGATACGGAATCGCGACTTCCAGCTGATCCGATGCCGATCTTCGAGGTCGGCGTCGCGGCCGAGGTCGACGCGAAAATCGCAATCGAATTCGGGCCCGAACGAACAGGCAGTGGTTGACCGTCGTTTTACGATTTCGAGTCCGGCCCGCTCGCGGCGGCCCGGCTGGCGTTCTCACAATTCGACCAACAACGCGAGGCGGTGGGCCCAAGCGTTCGGACAGTCACGATCGTCGACCCCTTCTTCGGTGCTGTCGTGTTCACCGCCGTGCTCGTCGCTCTCACCAAGGTCGACATCGCGGATGTCTGCATCGACCCGTCGTACTGGGATCACGTCAGCCAAAACCCGGCGGACTGATCGCAGTCGCAGATCGGTGGAACCGCGACCGCTACCTCAGTCCCACGTCACCGGAACCGCGAGCGTGACAGACTTGCGTGCATGAGCGACATTGAGGACACCCAACAAACTGTCCGTGACGCAATGGCGAAGCCGGGAGACTGGTTGACCGGCGAGCAGCGACTCGCCGTCTGGCGCGAAGTGCGCGACTCCTCCTCGAACGAACTCGATCAGCAACGTCGGCAGGCGCTCTCGCCCAACGCCATCGATGGCGCTCACGCGGCCACCGGGGAACTGTCAGCCTCGGCGATGGAAGTGGTCCATCGCACCGCGTCCGACCCTGGCCGCCTGACCCGAGCGTGGGCCGACGAACACATCGCCGAACTCGGCGAAGAGACGTACACCGAACTGGTCGGCGTGACGGCAATCGTCAGCGTGCTCGACCGGTTCGACCGGGCCATGGGCCGACCCGGGCAACCGCTGCCCCAACCGCTGCCCCAACCCATTGCCGGCGAACCGGCGCGTGTGCGACCCGACGACGTCGGCGATATTGGTGCATGGGTCAGCCAGACCACCGGCCCCACGAAGGCCAACGTGAGCCGGACGCTCAGCCTCGTTCCGGTGACGAACCAGGCCTGGCGGCAACTCGTCGACACGCACTACTCCCACGGTGCAGAGTTCATGAACCTGCGGTGGGAGTTTCCACTCAGCCGTCCGCAGGCCGAGCTGGTGGCCACGCGCTCGACCGCGCTGAACGAGTGTTTCTATTGAACGTCGTCGCACACCACGCTGCTCCGTGTGAGTGGCGAAGCAAATGGATTGATCGTCGATCTGAAGGCCGCAATCGATCGCGACTACGTCGGCGACGTCGGGGTGCCAGCCGGTGCCGAGCTGCTCGCGTTCACCAATGCCGTCGAACTCGACCAAGCTGACATCGACGCAACCCGCGCTGCACTCGCCGACGTCATCGGCGGACAGGCGACACTCGAAGCGGCGGCGATCATCGCGATCTTCAATGGTTTGGTGCGCGTCGCCGACGGCACCGGCATCCAACTCGACCAGGGCGTTTTCAGCGCCTCGATCGAGGAGCGCGACCTCCTCGGCATCAACGGGTTCGCCGGCGCCGCCAACTCGACCGATGTCGTCGCGGCCGATGCGAATGCGAAGGCCGTGCACGAACTGTTCGGCTGACTGATCTCGCTACCTCAGCCCCAAGTCACCGGCACGGCGAGCGGCCCGCGGAATGCCCAACCGCCGAACTCGACCGGGCTCGCACCATCGGCATCGGCCAGCCGTAGCCCAGCCAGACGGTCGAAGATCATCGGCAGGGCGACATCGCCGACGAGGCTGCGTGACGCTGCGGCACCCGGGCAGAAGTGCGGGCCGGC
>NZ_JBDNIJ010000170.1:0-2709 GCF_041688325.1 Ilumatobacter sp. | reverse complement strand
GGCGAGTCGGGACAGTCCAACTCGATCAGCCAGTTCGCGAACCGATGGTCTGACAAGCACAAGACGTCCAACGGACAGACCGCCCCAGAAGAGCGCGACGGCGATGGCAGCCAGGGCGTCGCCAGCGTGTCGCCCTTCGGTGAGCTGGGTGAAGGCCCACTGTCCGGTCGTGACCTCCATGCCGACAAACGCGCTGAAGGCTCCGAGTGACAGCGCTGTGGGTGCAAACGGCGCACGACTGCCCGCCTTGCGCACGTACGGCGTGATGTCGGGCCATGCTTGCTGGTTCCGCAAGGCGACCAGGGCAGCCCCGATGACGATCACCCCGCAGAATCCGAGGGCGAGGCGCCAGCTCGAGACAGCGACCACGATCAGCGGCCCCAGTGTCGCACCCACGCCATACGCACCATGAATCAGCCCCGACGATCCCACATCTCGGATGGTCGTGATGAAGCCAGCACTGAGTGAATCGATTGGCCCCGATGCAAGCCCGACGCATGCCAGTGCCATCAAGAACATTGGCCAGGTCGTCGCCAAGGCCATCGACATGACTGCGAGGGCAAGAATGCTCAAGGCGACAACGAACGCTCTGCCCATCCCGAACCACCGCATCAGCATGGGTCCGCTCAACGCTGTGGTCGCTCTCCCCAGGCCGTAAACGAGGGCCGCAACTCCGAGGGCTCCGAGGGACTGATCGAACCGCTCGCGAACATCGGGCCAGATGACGCCCAGCATCGCGGTCGGTGCAGCGAGTGACAAGAACGCGGTGGCGGCCGACTGCACAGCCCGGCGATTATCTGCAGCGATCATATTTGCCCGAGGCCCGACGCTTCGTTTGTTCACTTGGGTGCGAAGCGTGTGCCCGCGTCGAGGCGGATGGTGTCGCCGTTGAGCATTGGGTTCTCGATCATCGCGATGGCGAGGCGTGCATATTCGTCGGGGCGTCCGAGGCGGCGCGGGAAGGCAGCGTCTTTGGTGAGGCTGGCGGCTTGCTCGTCGGTCACCCCGGCGGTGAGGCCGGTGGCGAACAAGCTGGGGGCAATGGTGTTGACCCGGATGCCGAGCGTGCCAAGATCGCGCGCCATCGTCAGCGTCATACCCGCAATGCCGGCCTTCGCTGCGGTGTAGGCAACCTGGCCGATCTGACCCTCAAACGCGGCAATTGAAGCGGTGTTGATCAACACACCTCGCTCATCGTCGGAGTTGGGTTCGTTGTTGGCCATGTGTGCGGCACACAACCGGTTGGTGTTGAACGTGCCGATCAGATTGAGGTCGATCACGGCTCGAAAGTCGTCGAGGTCGAACGGCCCGCTGCGGCCGAGTGTGCGGCCAGCCTTGCCGCCGCCTGCGGTGTTCACCGCGACATCGAGGCCACCGAGCGCCTCGACTGCTTCGTTGATGACGAGCTCAATGCCGTCGAAGTCGAGCACGTTGGTGGGGTGCCACGTCCCACCCAACTGCGCGGCAACCTCGGCACCAGCCGATGCCTCGCGGTCAAGGATGGCCACCGAACCACCGCCGGCGGCGATTCGTACGGCTGTTGCCCGAGCGAAGCCCGATGCACCACCAATCAGGATTGCCTTCAGTCCGTTGATCTCCATGTTGAGCTCCAGTTGTGAGTTGCTGTTCGGGTGTGAGTTGAGTGCTGGTTAAGTATCAGGGGGCGATGTTGCTGAACACGACACAGCCGGCTGCGCCGAACATGCCGCCGACACCCAACGACACCGAGACTTCAGCGCCGTTGACCTGAGCGGGCGCAGTGCCGCGCATTTGGCGGACGCTTTCCTGCATGGCGTACATCCCGTACATGCCGGAGTGCATGTAGGACAGCCCGCCGCCGTTGGTGTTCATTGGCAGCGACCCGCCGGGTGCCGTGTTGCGCTCCCACACGAAGTCGCCAGCCTCGCCGCGCTCACAGAACCCGAGGTCTTCCAACCCGTAGAGCGGGAGGTGGGCGAATGCGTCGTAGACCATCAAGTGATCGACGTCATCGGTGGTGATCTCGGCGCTGGCGAACGCGTCGGCGCCTGCGATGCGGAACGCCTTCGATGAGCTGAAATTCTCCATCTGCGACACCATCGGTGTCTCGACGCCCTCACCGTGGCCGAGCACGTACACCGGCTTGGTGGGGAAGTCTTTGGCACGGTCAGCCGAGGTGACGATGAGCGCCCCGCCGCCGTCGGTGACGAGGCAGCATTCAAGGAGGTGGAACGGGTAGGCAATCATGCGCGACGACAACACGTCGTCGACAGTGATCGGGTCTCGGAACGTTGCCCGAGGATTCATCCCGGCCCACTCGCGTTGCACGACGGCGACATTGGCCAGCTGCTCGTGGGTGAGCCCGGTGTCTTTCATGTGTCGCAGTACCGGGAGGCCGAACATCGTCGGCGGCCCGGTGACTCCGAAGGGCCGCTCGAACTGCCCAGACATCGCGCTGGTGAACGATTGCGGTGCTGTGCCGACGCGCGACTTCCCGCTCTCGGCGTGGGTGATGAGCACGGTTGTGCAGAGGCCGGCGGCGATCGCGGCGGCTGCGTGACGAACATGAATCATGAATGAACAGCCGCCAACCGACGTGCCGTCGACCCAGCGCGGCGTGATGCCCAAGTAGTGCGCGACATCGGTGGGTCGTTCGCCAGCGGTGGCGAGCCCGTCGATGTCCTTGATGGTCAGGCCGGCATCAGCGAGCGCATTGAAGGCTGCATCGGC
>NZ_JBDNIJ010000169.1:0-2500 GCF_041688325.1 Ilumatobacter sp. | reverse complement strand
GGCCACATCGTCGACTGCGTCGACCTCGGCGGGGCCACATCGTCGACTGCGTCGACCTCGGCGGGGCCACATCGTCGACTGCGTCGACCTCGGCGGGGCCACATCGTCGACTGCGTCGACCTCGGCGGGGCCACATGATCTGGCACACTTTTCTGGCGCCACGGTTGCGCTTCTTCGCCCCGCTCTAGTCGAGTTCGCTGAAGGCTCTGAATCTTCTGGCTACTACCTTGTCGCCGATCATTTCGAGGCCTTCGTCATCACGGCGCCACAGCCACATCAAGATGTCTTGAGCGCGGCCCCGGACTGCGACGTCACCCTTGCGATGCTCGCGAGTGAAGGTGGCTGCTGGTTCCTTCATGGCTGCGATGAACCATTCGCCGGCACCTTCGGGAAGATCATCGTCGGTGCAGTGCAGGTGGACGGTGCCGCCGACCTTCATCTCACCTTCACGGCGATCGGATGCAGCGAACCACATCAGGAACTCGTCGATCCCGTCGGCGCAGATGTCAGACGGGAAATCGACCTCGAACCCGAGGGCCATACCGGCGTCCAACAGGTGCATCAGTGTTTCCTGCGCCATCCGGCGCCGCACCCATGCGGTTGGTTGGGCAGCACCGGTCCACGTCCAGACCTTCTGGTGGAGATCGGCGGCGTGGAGGGCTTCGCACAATCGGACGTGGGAGGCGAACGCGGATGCGACCAACTCGACGTCGGTCTCGGGCCGTGTCGGTGCGGCAACGCTGCGGACGTCGTTGCGGTCGGTGATTTCTTCGGAGACGATGGAAGCCCAAAAGTTCCAGACTTCGCCGACGTGGTAGACGAGGTCGTCGAGCCGCCAGCCGGGGCAGGTCGAGATCGACGTGGTGAGGTCGGCGCCGTCGACGAGCCGGAGGAACTCGGTGCCGTCGACACGGATGTGGTCGAGTGCGTCGTAGAGAAGGGGCGCCGGCTCGGTCATGACGCGAACCGTACCAATTCGATGCCGACGCCACGCTGTGTTCGAGCGCATGAGTGAGCGCATGAGTGAGAGGGCTGGCGCCTCGACGGGTACCGTCGTGGCTGCATGAGCGACCCACAGTTCACACACCTTGACTCCGCAGGCCACGCCCGAATGGTCGATGTCTCCCCAAAAGAACCGACGCACCGTCGCGCCGTTGCTCGTTGCAACGTGCAGATGCAACCGGAGACCATCGCTGCAATCGTCAACCGCGAGGTGAAGAAGGGGGACGTTCTCTCCGTTGCCCGCGTTGCAGGCATTCAGGCGGCGAAGCGGACCTCCGACATGATTCCGCTTTGTCATCCACTGATGATCTCCAGCGTGTCGGTCAACTTTGAGGTGGGCGACGACCGCATCATCGTCGAGGCGCACGTCGACTGCATCGAGCGGACCGGCGTCGAGATGGAGGCCCTTCACGCGTGCAGTGTCGCGGCGCTCACCATCTACGACATGTGCAAGTCAGCGGATCGCGCCATGACGATTACGGACTTGGCGCTGTGGGAAAAGACCGGTGGACGATCGGGCACTTACCGGCGTGCTAGCGAGGTCGCAGCATCGAAAGAGGCAG
Source organism: Ilumatobacter sp. (assembly GCF_041688325.1). Lineage (GTDB taxonomy): Bacteria > Actinomycetota > Acidimicrobiia > Acidimicrobiales > Ilumatobacteraceae > Ilumatobacter_A. Next base: position 935 of record NZ_JBDNIJ010000169.1, on the reverse strand, counting down.
ATCAGGCCTAAATTCTGCTGCGCGATCCATTGGCCGAGATGTTCGACGTGCAACGATTACATGACGGGCAACACGCCAGTTGTTGCGCATACCGTTACAAACGTCCTAGAATCGTAATATAAGTCGTACGAGCAGCAGAACCGATCTGTTGCTGACCGACTGAACTCTCACACCCTTACTTATGGCCAGACTTGTCCTCCTCGTCGTTGCAGCAGCTTGGGCTGCTGTCCTGATTCCTCCGATGCTGCGATCCCGTATCGACAACCGACCCAACTCGTCGGTCACCGATTTCCGGCGGCAGCTGAACAAGCTGCAAAGCAACTCGACTCCGGCCCGCGGGTCGGTCCGGTCCATGGGCCGCTCGCTCGCACAGTCGTCTTCGCCGCTGCAGCGTCAAGCCGCAGCGGGCCGCCCCGGCCAAGGGGCGATGCGGCAGGCGCCGGTCCGTCAGGCATCGATGCGCAGTGGCGACACGGCAACTCGCCAGCGTCCTGTACAGCGACCCGCCCCAGCCAGCGAAGCAACTCGCTATCGCTCTCACGGCGACCACACCGGGGGGCAGCGCCGCCCAGAAGCGGGCCACGCAACCGGTCGGTCCGCCACGCTGAAGCAGCGCCGGATGAACGTACTTTTCATTCTCCTCGTCACTGCTGCCTGCACGATGTTCCTCGCCGCGACCACACAGTCGACGGCGATGCTCTGGGCGTTCGGCCTGTCGTTCCTCGGTCTGTGCGGCTACGTCTATGTGCTTGCGCAGTTGCGTGAGCGCGAGAGTGTCGAGTGGAACAACGGCTGGCTCGAACAGCGCTGACGGTCCAAAGAATCGAGCGCTACACTGCGCTTTCGTATTTGGGGCTATAGCTCAGTTGGTAGAGCGCTTCGTTCGCAATGAAGAGGTCAGGGGTTCGATTCCCCTTAGCTCCACCACCCCGTTT
>NZ_JBDNIJ010000168.1:0-36554 GCF_041688325.1 Ilumatobacter sp. | reverse complement strand
TCAGCCAGAGTGTTCAGCCAGAGTGTTCAGCCAGAGTGTTCAGCCAGAGTGTTCAGCCAGAGTGTTCAGCCAGAGTGTTCAGTCGGTGAGTTCTTCGTCGAGCTGATCGATCAGGGCCTGCGGCGCGATGATCCGGAAGCTTTCTTCGATCAGATCGTGCAACCGCGCGCTCATGCTGTCGTCGAGCCCGATGATGGGGATATCGGTCCAGCCGGTGTCGTATTGCATGGCGGCAGCGCCGTCGAGTGCCGTGGCCTCGTCGTGGGACTCCTGGAGCCTGACGCCGATGCTCGGACGGTCTTGGTTGCCGTAGATCGCGAAGATCTTCTTGCGAACTTTCGTGACGCGCTCGTCGTCCCAGGGGGTGTCGAACCATGCCTCAGGCATGGAGAGCGCGTAGTTTTCGAGTTCGTCTTGAAGTTTCTTCGCACCCCGAGCGCTGATGGCAGCCATTCCTCTATTGTCGCAGCAGATCTGCGTGATCGGTCATCGCTGTGCTCATTGTGACAACAGATCACTAACGTCGGCGTTGATGACCGACTCCGAAATCCTGCGGCCTCACGCTGAGCAGCAGTTCGCCCACGAACTGGTGGCATTGAGTGCGATTGATGATCGTCCTCGGCCACCTGGTTGGAAGATGTCGCCGTGGGCTGTTGTCCGGTACCTCCTGGGTGGTGAGCTTGCCGACGGCACGGTTATCTCACCGAAGTATGTCGGCCAGCAGCGGCTCATCGAGATCGCGGTGGCGACGCTCGCTACCGATCGGGCGTTGCTGTTGCTGGGCGTGCCCGGAACGGCCAAAACCTGGGTGAGTGAGCATCTCGCTGCTGCGATCAGCGGCGATTCAACACTGCTCATTCAGGGCACCGCCGGGACCACCGAGGAAACGCTGCGGTATGGCTGGAACTATGCGCGTCTGCTTGCTGAGGGGCCATCAAGCGAGGCGCTCGTCCCGGGTCCGGTCTACCGAGGTATGCAACGTGGCGCGATCGTACGCGTCGAGGAACTCACCCGTATGCCGCCTGAAGTGCAGGACGCGCTGGTCACGGTCCTGTCAGAGAAGGTGCTCCCGGTACCGGAACTCGACAGCGAGATCGCAGCGATCCGAGGCTTCAACCTGATCGCCACGGCGAACAACCGTGACCGTGGCGTGAATGACATGTCGAGCGCCTTGCGCCGCCGTTTCAACACTGTCGTGCTCCCGCTTCCAGCAACGGCCGAAGAGGAGATCTTGATTGTCAGTCGACGCGTTGCCGAGCTGGGTGTCGCTCTGGCGCTTCCCGAGGTTCCTGCTGCCCATGACGAGATCAGGCGCGTTGTCACCGTGTTCCGTGAGCTGCGTTCGGGGATGACCGCTGACCAGCGGACGAGCCTCAAGGTTCCGACCGGCACGCTGTCGACGGCCGAGGCGATTTCGGTGGTCACCAACGGCCTTGCCCTGGCTGCGCACTTCGGTGACGGCGAACTGCGCGCCACCGACATTGCTGGTGGAATTGTCGGCGCCGTCGTCAGCGACCCGGTCAACGATGCTGTCGTGTGGCGTGAGTACCTCGAAGGTGTGGTGGCGAATCGTGCCGACTGGGGCGACTTCTACGAGGCGTGCCGCGCACTCGACTCGTGACCGGTGGGCAAGTGAACGAATCCGCTGCGCCTGACAGCGGTCCGCCTGCCGTTGACTTGCCTGCCGTTCACTTGCTGGGCATCCGCCACCATGGGCCGGGGTCGGCTCGGTCGGTGCTGGCCGCGCTCGCTGAGATTCAACCGTCGATCGTCCTCGTCGAGGCTCCGGCCGATGTCCAGCCGACGCTGTCGTGGATCGGCCATCGCGAACTCGTTCCACCGGTTGCGTTGCTGGGCTACGTCGTTGCTGAACCGGCGCGGGCGATCTTTGCACCGTTTGCATCGTTCAGCCCCGAGTGGCAAGGCATCGCATGGGCGAACGAGCGAGGCATCGAAGTTCGCGCCATCGACCTGCCACTCGCGAACACCTTTGCCGGTGCAACTCACGACGATGCCCTGACGCTTGGTGATGGTGATGGTGATGGTGATGGTGATGGTGGTGGTGGTGGTGGTGGTGGTGGTGGTGATGATGATGGTGGTGGTGGTGATGGTGATGGTGGTGGCGATGATGGTGATGGTGGTGGCGCGGTTGTCGACCAGGCGCCGCCGGACCCGCTCCGTGCGCTCGCTGCAGCGGCCGGCGACGACGATCCGGAACGGTGGTGGGAAGACGTCATCGAGCATCGCGGTGATGGTCCCCCAGCCTTCGCAGCGGTTGCCGAAGCAATGGCCGCTGCGCGCCACGGCACGGTTCCGTCGAAGGGCGAAGAGCGTCGAGAAGCGCACATGCGGCGAGCGATCCGCGTGGCAAAAAAGGACGGCCACCAAATAATCGCGGTGATCTGCGGTGCCTGGCACGTACCGGCGCTCGATCTCGATGCGCATCCGGTCAAGACCGATACGGCAACGCTGCGCGCGATGCCAAAGGCCAAGGTCGCAGCGGCATGGGTGCCCTGGACTCATCGCAGGCTCACACAGTCGTCAGGCTACGGCGCAGGGGTGGGCAGCCCCGGCTGGTACGACCACATGTTTCGCCATCCGGGCCCCGACGGAGTCGCCCGATTCTTCGTCGACGCGGCACACGTGTTGCGCTCGCGGGGCCATGCGGCATCACCCGACCACCTGATCGGCGGCACTCGACTCGCCAACACGCTCGCGGCGATGCGCAACCGGCCGCGCCCGGGGCTGGCCGAAGTACTCGACGCTGCTGATGCAGTAATGGGTGGCCTTGACCTGGTGCGCAACGAACTCGTTGTGGGTGATGCGCTCGGGTCGGTGCCCGAATCAGCCCCGCAAGTGCCGCTCGCCCGCGATCTCGCGAAGGCACAGAAGGCTGCTCGGCTCAAACCCGAAGCTGCGGCGCGCACCGTCGAAGTCGATCTCCGCACGCCGATCGGTCTGCGCAAGTCGCACCTGCTGCATCGGCTGCTGGCCATTGGTGTGCCGTGGGGCGTGCCCGAGGAGGGGCGAGGCTCATCCGGCACCTTCCGTGAGACGTGGCGGCTTGCCTGGGAGCCCGAGTTGTCGGTGCGTCTGGTCGAACAGTCGGGCTACGGCACGACCGTCGCGTCGGCCGCGACCAACCGTTTGATTGAACGCGGCCGTGCGGCGAGGGGCCTGGCCGATCTAGTTGGAGTCCTCGAATCGGCGCTGTTCGGCGACCTGCCTGACGCCGTTGAGCCGTGTGTTGTGCTGTTCGCCGCGCGTGCAGCAACCGATCCTGACGTCGGCCAATTGATGGACGCTGCGGTCCCGCTGGCCAACGCGCTGCGGTACGGAGATGTCCGCCAGACCGATGCGTCGTCGATGCGTTCGGTGTTTGACGGGATCATCGTGCGGATCCTCGCCGGGGTCGGTGTGGCGTGTCGCCAGCTTGATGACGACGGTGCAGCGGTGATGGTCGAACGGCTGACGGGCGTGCAGGCGGCGCTTGCGGTCCTCTCACACCGGGCGCGAGATCGAGCCCTCCCCGAAGTGCTCGCACAGCTGGCCGGAGCCCGCTCGGGCCACGGCCTGGTGCAAGGACGAGCGACCAGGCTGCTGCACGACGGCGGGGCCTGGACCGCTCGCGATGTCGAGCAGCGGCTGGGACAGGCGCTGTCGGGTGGAACGCCACCGGCAACCGGCGCTGCCTTCATCGAAGGGTTCCTCGCTGGCTCTGGCACGGTCCTGGTGCATGACGCCGACCTACTCGGTGTGGTCGATCGTTGGCTGTCGTCGCTGACACCTGCCGCGTTCGACTCGGTCTTTGTCCTCCTACGTCGGACCTTCGGGGCATTTGAAGCAGCCGAGCGCAGACAGATCATGGCACTGCTTCTCGATCAGGCGCCTCAGCGAACAACAGGCTTTGGGACCGACGTCGACGTCGGGCGCGCTGGCGACGTCTTGGCCACCGTGCGACGCATGCTCGGTGTCGGCCCCGGTCAACCGGTCGACGAACTCAGCGAGCAGTCGGTCAAGATGCTTGATCGAGGAGTGGTGCTTGATCAAGGAGTAGTACCTGATCGAGGAGCAGCGCTATGACCGAGACACTCGCTCGGGTCTCTGACTCTGAACGCCGTCGGCGCTGGCGATTGGTGCTCGGTGGTGCTGCTGACGATGTTCAAGAGCAGCCCACCGAACAGTCGCGCCAGAGCGCCGCCGCGGGTGCCGACAGCGCAGAGGGTGCCGACAGCGCAGATGGTGCCGACAGCGCTGATGGCTCGGGCGGCGCCGGCGACGATCCGGGTACGAACCATGCGTTGGTTGGCGACGATCGCCGGATCGACGCTGCGCTCGGCGCGCTCTATGACCGAGACGACGCAAACGTCACCGGGGAGCGCGGGCGGCGCGGTGGTGGAAAGCGTGCCGGCGGGCTCGGGCGATCGAGGCCGGGTGTCGTGCGCTGGCTCGGTGACATCCGCACGTATTTTCCGACGCCACTCGTCCAGATCATGCAGCGCGATGCGGTCGAACGGCTCGACCTCAAACAGCTCCTGCTCGAACCGGAGCTGTTGCAGTCGGTCGAACCCGACATCCACATGGTGACGCTGCTCGTCGAGTTGAACAAGATGCTTCCCGATGAGACGCGGGCCACGGCCCGCCAGATTATTGCCCAGGTGCTTGCCGACATCGAAGCCCGTCTCGTCGACCAGACCCGTCAGGCGGTTCGTGGGGCGCTGGCCCGAAGCGCTCGGACCTCGCGTCCGCGGCCTGTCGACATCGACTGGAACCACACGATTGCAGCGAACCTCAAACACTGGTTGCCGGAACATCGGACGATCATTCCCGAACGGCTCGTTGGCCACGGGCGGCGGCAGCGGAGCCTCGCCAAAGATGTCGTCATCGCCGTCGACCAGTCAGGTTCGATGGCCGACAGCGTTGTCTATGCCTCGCTGTTCGGTGGTGTGCTCGCGCAGCTTCCCGCGCTGCGAACGCAGTTCGTTGCATTCGACACCTCGGTCACCGACCTCACGTCGTTCCTGCACGACCCGGTCGAGGTGCTCTTCGGGGTGCAACTCGGCGGGGGCACCGACATCGCCAATGCGCTGAGCTACTGCCAGCAGCTCATCGAGCGACCGCGGGACAGCGTGCTGTTCCTCATTTCGGATCTCTACGAAGGTGGCAACACCGAGATGATGTATCGGCGGGTGTCCGAACTTGTCACCTCAGGCGTGCGCGTCATCGCGCTGTTGGCGCTCAGCGACGAGGGCGCACCCGCCCACGACTACACCAACGCTGCAGCGCTCACAGCGCTCGGTGCCACGGTGATGGCGATCACACCTGGCGAGTTCCCGCAGGTGCTCGCCGACGCGCTCGTCTGATCGGCAGGGTGTGGGGCAGGGTGAGGGGCGGAAACACGCACCGCAGGTTTGCCCGTGTAGCTTGTGAGCCGTATGGGTCAGCTGGTCGCCGTCACTGAGAAGCCGAGTTCCACCCCAGGTGTGGTGCGCTTCGAGATCAATCGCACGTTGTCCGGGCAGGGGCACGAGCGGTTCCGTTCGATCCTCGATGCGCACGGCAATACGCCATCTGACGAACTGGCGCGGCGCCTGTTTGGCACCGGCCAGGTCGCAAGTGTGCACGTGTACGCCAACATCATCACGGTCGACCTCGAAAAAGGGTACGACTCGGCAGGCCTTGCGGATCTCGTTCGTGACCTGCACACGTACTGGAAGCCGGGCGTCAAGCCGCCATCGCTCGAAGAGTTGCAACCTGATGAGCCAGCAGCTGCTGGCAGTTCAGGTAGCAGCCCAGGTGGTGACTCGGGTGGTGACTCGGGTGGCGTTGCACTGTCGGCAGAAGCTCAGAAGGTTCCGCCGCACTTGCTCGAGCGTGGGCGAGCTGCCCGCACCAAATGGAACTCCCGTTAATCGTCGAGCTTTCGTTTTGTAACGGGCGCAGTTTGTGCGCAGCCCGTGCGCTCGGGTGTTAATCTGCCGTATGAGCGAGGTATTGCTTGAGCGTCGCTTTTTGACGCTCCAAGAAGCTGCTGATGAACTCGGCGTGCACTACATGACTGCATACCGGTATGTCCGGCTGGGCCTCATGGACGCCGACAAGATCGGTGGCACGTGGAAGGTCTCACCCGATGCAGTGGCGGCGTTCCGGGCTGGTTCCGTGCGATCGCCGGTTGCAGCAGGGGAGCGCGCTCCGTGGAGTGAGCGACTCGAGTCGCGCTTGGTTGCTGGTGATGCCCGTGGGGCCTGGGGCGTCATCGAGGCCGCGATGGCGGCTGGCAAGGAATTGGACCAGGTGTACCTCGAGATACTCACGCCAGCCATGGTGAGCATCGGTGAACGGTGGAGCACAGGTGAACTCGACATCGACGTCGACGTCGACATCGACATCGCCATCGAACACCGTGCGAGTGCGATAGTGATGCGGATCATCGGTCGGATCGGGCATCGGTTCGCACGTCGTGGACGAGCCCGCGGGACCGTGATCACTGCCGCTCCGGTGGGCGAGAACCACACGTTGCCGTTGGCGATGCTCAGCGATCTGTTGCGGCTTGAGGGCTGGGAAGTCTCTAATCTGGGCGCCGACCTCCCCGCCAAGTCATTGGGGCTGTTTGTTACCGACACTCCTGATGTCGTTGCGGTCGGGATCTCCGTCTCGACAGAGGACTGTCTTGCGCAGCTCGCCGAGTCATGCGCTGCAGTGCGTGCAGTTGCGCCGAAGTTGCTGGTCGTTGCTGGGGGCCGAGTGATTCGCGACGACGATCACGCTCGATCACTGGGTGCCGACGGTGCAGCGACGAGTGGCCAACAGATGAGTCTGCTCATTGAAGAACATCTGGCGACCCTGCAGAAATAATCAGCCTGACCACGCTGACCAGAGTTCGAGATCTCCGGTCATGCTGATATCGAACACATGTTCGATATCATGCCGGAATGGACATTGCAGTACGAGACATTAACGACGACGTTGCCGCCGAGCAAGGTCACGACGTCGAAGCATCGTCATCGTCATCGTCATCGTCATCGTCATCGTCATCGTCATCGTCATCGGTGTTGACGGCACTCGCTGAGCGAGTTGCGCCAGTGTCGATGGCTCGTGAACGTGTGTTGCCGGTCGCCGAGCACGTCACCGAACTCTTCTCCGAAGGCGGCTTGGTGCGCGGCCGTGTCCTGTCGTGTCGTGGCATGGCTGCGACGTCGGCGTCACTCAACCTGGTTGCTGCTGCGGTGGCAGCAGGGTCGTGGCTGGCAGTGATCGATGTACCCACGCTCGGGCTTGATGCGGCCAGCGAGCTCGGGGTGCCGCTCGAACGCATTGTCGCGATCGACACCTCCCTGGGCGACAAGCCCACTGCAGCCAATGTCGCTGCACGCGCAGCTCGGTGGGCTGACGTAGTCGCTGCTGCTGCCGATGGATTCGAAGTGATGCTGACGCGGGTGCCTGCTGAGGTCACGGCCAGCACGATGCGCAAGGTCGCCACCCGTTTGCAGCAGCGTGGAGTCGTCATGCTGGTGCTCGGTGACCCAGGGCCGTTGGTGTGCGACGGCGTGATCGACACCACCGAGCAGATCTGGTCGGGTGTGGGTGCCGGATGGGGGCACCTGCAGCAGCGTACGGTCGACATGTCGGCATCTGGACGCCGGGTGCCGGGCCGCCGATGTATCTCGCTGGCGTTGCCGTCTGGCGCTGAGGCCACGCCGAGCAAACGCGACGCAGAAGCTGCTGTCGACAATTGCCCGCCACTGCTCTCTGCGGTGAGCTGATCATGGACGGTCCGCCACTGCGCATGGTCACGGTGTGGCTACCTGACTGGCCGGTGGTCGCTGCCGGGTTTCGTCCCGAACAGTTGGCTGCAGTAATGCACGCCAACCGGGTGGTGGCGCGCACTGCTGCGGCTGCCGCCGAGGGCGTGGTCATCGGGCAGCGCCGTCGGCAGGCCCAGCAGCGATGCCCTGACATCGTTCTTGCTGATCACGACGTTGCTCGCGATGCCCGCGAGTTCGAGCCAGTGGTGCGCGCTGTTGCCGAGTTCGCGCCGCGGCTCGATGTGGTCGAAGCGGGCTGGGTCAGCCTGGCAGCACGTGGCCCGTCGCGATACTTCGGCGGCGATGAGGCACTGTCGAATGTGCTGCTCGAAGCCATTGGTACTGCGGTGGGTGCTGCTGCGGTGGGTGCTATTGCGGTGGGTATCGAGGGAGTGGGTGCGTCTGTTGGCGTTGGCGTAGCTGATGGCCGGTTTGCATCGAGCGTGGCAGCGCGGCTGTCGGTACGGCGGCGCTCTCCGGTCCTGGTCGAAGCGGGCGGGTCGGCAGCCTTCTGTGCGCCATTGCCGATCGGTTGGCTGCAGACGTTGGGGGAGTCCGACCCCGAGATGATTGACCTGTTCATTCGGCTCGGTCTGCGTCGGCTTGGTGACCTTGCTGCGCTCACGGTCAGCGATGTGCTCGGGCGTTTCGGCCACCCCGGTGTGCACGCCCATCGGTTGGCATCAGGTACCGATCATCGCTTGCCGAGCACCACCGATCCATCGCCGGAGCGTCGGCTTGACCACGTGCTCGAGGACCCGGTTGCTCAGGCAGCTGCAGTGGTCTTTGTCGCCAAGCAGTTGGCTGACGAGTTGGCGCAGGCCCTGTCGGCTGAAGGTCGCGTGTGCACTCGGCTGGTCGTGCAGCTCGAGACCGAGCACAGTGAGCGATCTGAACGTTCGTGGTTTCGCTCGGCAGGGCTGAACGCTGCAGCGATGGTCGAGCGTGTTCGGTGGCAACTCGATGCGTGGATCAATCTGCCGCGGGGGAGTGATCAGGAGATCACCGGTGGCATTGCGCTCATCAGGCTCACACCCGACGAGGTACGCGCTGACGTCGGGAGCCAGCTCGGGTTGTGGGGCGGCCAGTCCGAAGCCGACCGGCAGGCAGCGCGGAGTATCGCCCGACTGACCATGCTCACCTCTGACGAAGCAGTCACGGTGCCGGTGTGGCATGGCGGGCGGCTGCCAGCTGATCGCTATCGCTGGGTGTCGGCGTCGATGGTCGATCTTGATCAACGGCAGCGGGCGACGTCAGCTGCCGGGACGGGAAGTGGACCATTAGGTCCCTGGCCAGGCTCACTTCCGTCACCATCGCCGGCCACGGTGTTTGCCGAGCCGCATCCGGTTGAAGTCTTCGATGCAGCAGGGCAACCAGTCAAGGTCAGTGGGCGCGGAGTGGTGTCAGCTGGCCCTGCTCAGTTCAGGTTGCTCACCGGCGACGAAGCGTCAGGGTGGCGGCGCGGGCGGTTGCGACAGGTCGCTGCATGGGCGGGGCCGTGGCCGATCGACGAGCGCTGGTGGGAGCCCGAACGGCATCGTCGATTGGCCCGCTTCCAGATGGTCACCGACGATCAGTGCAGTTACCTCGTGATTGCCGAACATCAACGCTGGTGGATCAGTGCCCTCTACGACTGAGGTCTGATGCTCAGCGAGAGATCAGCCGATGCCGATGCCGATGCTGACGCCGACGGCGAGGGGGATTTCGATAGCGTCGGTGATGTCGTTGGCGAGGCGGAAGCCGACCCCGCGGACGGTGTGAATCACCTTGGTGCCGGGGGCTGCCTGGTCGAGCTTGCGACGCAGGTTAGACAGGTGCACATCCACGACGTGGCTGTCACCAACCCAGCGCGGTCCCCAGACGGCATCAAGCAGTTCTTCACGTGTGCACACTTCGGTGGGGCGACGGCAGAGCTGCTCGAGCAGCGAGAATTCGATGCGAGTGGTCTGAGCTTCTTCGTCATCAACACGGACTTCGCGGCGGCCAAGGTCGATGGTGAGCGGGCCGAAGACAAGCGATGCGGCGCTGACGCTCTCGACACGCTGCTGCAGCTGACGCGGGCGGCGGAGCATCGCGTAGCAACGGGCAGCGAGTTCATCGACATGCAGAGGGGTGGAAATGGCGTCGTCAGCACCGGACTGCAGCACGGCGGAGCGCACACGGTGCTCGCCTTCACCGGCGATACACAACAGGTACTGCTCGGTTGAGTTACGGAGTTTTTCGAACAGCGGTCGGCCCTCTGGCGTCACGAGGCGCGAGTCGACGATCAGCACATCGGGGGAGAACGACTGAGCAAGCAGCATGGCTGCTTCGGCGTCGGTCGGTGCGCTGACACAGAAGCCCGAGGAACGCAGGCCAGCAACGGCGACCCGACGCAGGTCAGGATCAGATACCGCAATGAGAATGCGAGGTGCGAGATTGATTTCTTGGTCCATAATTATTTCTTCCGCCAGGAGTCATCCGCCGACCGGATTGGAATGCGGTCGGCTATGGAGCCATGTCGAGCGGTTGGCCCGTTCGTTATGACCTTCACCGAGGTATCGGTTGGAATCGTCGACAACTGAAGAAAAAATTGACAACAAAAATACAGCGATGTGATTTGGATCGGTCCGCCCGACGGCCAACAATGAGATGCATGTCGCTCGATGTGCTTGCTCGATTGCGGTCCGACGTGGCAGCGCGTGTCGCGGTCAACGAACGTGAACAGGTGTCGGTTGAACGGTTCGTCGAGGCATTCGACCAGCTCAGCGACCCGCTGTCGCAGGAATCCGATCCGATTCACGTCACCGGTTCAGCGCTGGTGGTCGGCCCGCGCGGCGTGATCTTGCTGAAGCACAAGCGGCTTGGCTTCTGGCTGCAGCCAGGTGGACACATCGATCCGGGGGAGACGCCGTGGGCCGCTGCACTGCGTGAGACTCGCGAAGAAACTGGGCTCGACGTCGCCTTTTTCGACTCGCTCGACGCCGACGATGTGCCGCCCCTCGTGCACGTCGATGTGCATGCCGGTGGTCGAGGGCACACACATCTCGATGTGCGGTACCTGATCGACGGTGGCGCTGGCGACCCTGCTCCGCCGGCGGGTGAGAGCCAAGAGATCGACTGGTTTGAGTGGGACGCAGCAGTCGAACGCGCCGATCCTGGCCTCGAAGGGATCTTGCGGCATCTCCAAGCCAGATTTGCATTCTGATTCAACTTGCAAGTGTAGAACAAGTGTTCGATAATTGGAGGGATGGGGTTCAACAACCCGTCCTGGTCATGGAGCGAACTCGAAGCAACCCTGTCGGGTCAGTCGCCATCATCAGGGCCGCAGCAACAGAGTACGAAGCAGACCAACCGAGATGGCCGCGCGCCGCGAAGCCCATCGTGGAATGCCGGTGGCGACAGCCCGGCATGGAGCCGCAAACGGCAGCCGTTCGAAACACCTGACGGGCTGCAGGGCCCTGCGTCAGATGCCGATGTCGTCCCGTACGCAGAGCTGCACTGTCATTCGAATTTCTCGTTTCTCGACGGCGCCTCTCATCCCGAAGAACTCGCCATCGAAGCAGCTCGACTCGGGCTCACAGCGCTGGCAATCACGGACCACAACGGGTTCTACGGGGTGGTGCGATTTGCCGAGGCGGCCAAGGCTGTCGGCCTGCTCACCGTGTTCGGCGCCGAGATCACCCTGACCGACGGCCTGCTTCCTGGCTTAGGAGTGGCGCGCAGCGAACCGGACACCGACCGCCAGGTGGTCACTGGTCGTGTCCCTGATTCGCATGCGCCCGACCCCCCAGGAACCCACCTTCTGGTGCTGGCCGATGGGGTCGAGGGATACGGCAAGCTCTCGCGGGCGTTGAGCATCGGACATCTGGCTGGCGAAAAGGGTGCACCACAGTTCGCTTTCGCCGACTTGGCTGAGATGCTGGCGGGCCATGTCTGGGTCCTTACCGGCTGCCGCAAGGGCGGGGTGCCCGCAGCCCTGTCCAGCGGTCAGCCCGAGGCGGCGCGACGAGAACTCGACCACCTGATCGAGGGGTTTGGACAGGATCGTGTGCTGGTCGAACTGTGGGATCACGGCGATCCGCTCGACTCGGCCCGCAACGATGCGCTGTACGAACTCGCCCAGCAGGCGGGGGTCGGTTGCGTGGCGACCAACAACGTTCACTATGCAACACCCGCGCAACGCAAGCTGGCCACCGCACTGGCCGCGGTCAGGTCACGGCGCAGCCTGGCCGATGTCGACGCGTGGCTGCCGGGTTCGGCGGGAGCCCATCTGCGATCCGGCGCCGAGCAGCAGGCTCGCTTCGCGCGGTATCCGGGCGCGGTCGAGCGGGCCGCCGTTGTTGGCCGGGCAGCGGCGTTCGACCTCGCACTCGTGGCACCGAAGCTGCCACCGTTTCCCTGCCCCGCCGGTGCCGGTGCCGGTGCCGGTGCCGGTGCCGGTGCTGGTGATGCTGATCAGCCGCTCACCGAGATGCAGTATTTGCGCCAGGTTGCTGAAGCCGGCGGCACGAAGCGTTACGGGGCTCGACCGAACGCCGCCTCCGTGGCGAACGGGGGAACAGCCTCCGTGGCGAACGGGGGAACAGCCGAAGACTTGTCATTGCGGTCCAGGGCCTGGCAGACCATCGACCGTGAGTTGGCGCTGATCGACCAGCTCGACTTCGCTGGCTATTTCCTCGTGGTGTGGGATCTCGTCGAATTCTGCCGCCGCTCCGACATTTACTGTCAGGGACGAGGGAGTGCAGCGAACTCGGCGGTCTGCTACGCCATCGGGGTCACAGCTGCCGATGCCGTGTCGCTCGGCCTGCTGTTCGAGCGGTTCCTGTCACCCGAGCGGGACGGCCCACCCGACATCGACATCGACATCGAGTCCGACCGTCGCGAGGAAGTCATCCAGTACGTCTATGAACGCTACGGACGACATCACACTGCACAGGTCGCCAACGTGATCACCTACCGGGCGCGTTCGGCGGTGCGCGACATGGCCACAGCGCTCGGCTACGAACCCGGCCAGCAAGACGCCTGGTCGAAACAGGTCGACGGCTGGGGTGGAGTTGCCGTGACGATGGAGCAGCAGGACCAAGAACAGCGCAGTACGGCGAACTTCCGGTCCGGCACGGCGGCGTCTCCGGACGCGTCGCCGGCCGCAGCAACAAGGGATTGTTTGATTCCGAAGGCAGTGCTCGAGTTGGCGCTCGAAGTCGAAGACGCGCCGCGCCACCTCGGCATCCACTCGGGTGGCATGGTGATTGCGGACCGGCCGGTGATCGAGGTGTGCCCGGTCGAGTGGGGCCGGATGGACAAGCGGTCGGTGCTGCAGTGGGACAAAGACGACTGTGCGGCAACGGGCCTCGTGAAGTTCGATCTGCTTGGCCTCGGCATGCTCTCGGCGCTCCACTACGCCGTCGACCTGGTGCGTGAACACCGGGGTTACGAGATTGACATCGCGACCATCCCGCAGGACGACGACGTCTACGCGATGTTGTGCCGCGCCGACACCGTCGGGGTGTTCCAGATCGAGTCGCGCGCCCAGATGGCGACCTTGCCACGCCTCAAACCGCGCCGGTTCTATGACCTGGTGGTCGAGGTCGCGCTCATCCGGCCAGGCCCGATCCAGGGCGGTTCGGTACACCCGTACATCCGGCGCCGCAACGGCCAGGAACAGGTGACCTATCTCCACCCGTTGCTGGAGAACTCATTAGGCAAGACCCTTGGGATTCCGCTCTTCCAAGAACAGTTGATGCAGATGGCGATCGACGTCGCCGGCTTCACCCCGGCCGAGTCCGACGAGCTGCGACAGGCCATGGGGTCGAAACGATCGGCTCGACGGATGGAGCAGCTCAAGCAGCGGCTCTACGCCGGGATGGAAACCAACGGCATCGTCGGCGACATCGCCGACGAGCTGTATCTCAAGATGAAGGCATTCGCGAACTACGGGTTTCCCGAGTCACACTCGGTCAGCTTTGCGTATCTCGTCTACGCCTCGTCGTGGATCAAGTACCACGAGCCAGCAGCGTTCTGTGCGGCACTCCTGAACGCCCAGCCAATGGGGTTCTGGTCGCCACACACACTGGTTCGCGATGCCCGTCGACACGGTGTGGTGGTCCACACCCCCGACCTCAATGCGTCGCTGGCGGGCGCCACCTTGGAACCCTGCCCGCCGAATGTCGACGGTGAGCCAGCAGGGGCATCAGCGAGAGCGTCGGAGGTGGCGTCGGAGGTGGCGTCGGAGGTGACGTCGGAGGTGACGTCGGAGGTGACGTCGGCGGGCGGTGTGGCAGTCAGGCTTGGCCTCGGTTCGGTGCGCGGCATCGGCAGCAAACTGGCCAAACAGATCGAAACGGTGCGCGCAGCGGGCGGCTTGTTTACCGACACCGAAGACCTCGTGCGCCGTGTTCCTGACCTGCAACTTTCGCAGCTTGAAGCGCTGGCCACCGCCGGGGTGTTCACCGAGTGTTTTGCGCTCAATCGCCGCGAAGCGATATGGACGGTCGGCGCCACGGTCCAGTCGCGACCTGGTCGACTGGAAGGCATCATCACCGGTGATGTTGCGCCTCGGTTGCCAGGGATGACTCCGGTGGAAGAAGCTGTTGCAGATCTGTGGGCCACCGGCGTGTCGCCTGATGGGCACCCCACACAGTTTGTTCGCAAGGAACTGGATGCGATTGGTGTGCTGACGTCGGTGCAGTTGTGGAATGCAGAACCCGGCTCAGTGGTTCATGTTGCCGGAGTGGTGACGCATCGCCAGCGACCGCAAACCGCGCAGGGGGTGACCTTCCTCAACCTCGAAGACGAGACCGGGTTGATCAACGTGGTGGTGTCGAAAGGATGTTGGCATCGGTTCCGCAAGGTGGCTCGCGAGGCCCCCGCAATGGTGATCCGCGGCCGGCTCGAGCGGGCCGAAGGTGTGATCAACATCGTGGCCGAACGGCTCGATCCGTTGCCGATGGCAGGCAAGACACAGAGCCGCGACTTCCGCTAAGAGTCGGTCGATTGACAGTTTTGATGAGCACCCCGTTGGCTACCGTCTGACAATGTCCGATCCGCGTCTGCCTGATCCCGAACTCGATCCCACAACCGGAGCTCTGCACGCCGACTTCACCGACTACGCCCTACCGCCCGAACGCAGTACCCCGAGTGCCGCTGCGGTTGTCTCGATCATCCTGGTTCTGTTTCTGGTGATTGGAGCAATCGTCTTTTTCGCGACTCGGAGCGACGACAGTGGCGAGACCGTCATCACCGACAACGCTGCGGCGATCACGCTCACTCTCCAGCGCATCTCGCCCAACTCCAACCCGATTCCAGCGTCGATTATCGCTGAGATCACTGGCCCTGCCGACGCGCCCGCCGCGTTCATCTGGCTGGCACCCGCCAACGCCGTTGCACCGGCTGCCGCCACAGCGGTCACTGACGGCAACGGCGAGGTGGTGTTCCAATGGGCGCCGCTCGAACGAATCGATCCGTCGTCGGAGTGGCGATCAGACGTCGTGCTGCAGGAAGAACTGCGACCCAACGAGACGCTCGCTGCCGTCAGCTCTGCGTGCACCTTGAACCGTCCGAACGCACTTGGTGGTGGCGAGACGACGTCGAACATCTCGATCGCTGCCGAGATCGAAACAGCGCCGGTGACTGCAGCTCGTGGCGTGTCATATCGCTTCCCCGGTCACGACTTCCTGCCGGGTGATCGTGTTCGCTGTGAAATCGTTGCCGGTGCACTGAACATCGAGCCAGCGACCACACTTGCTCCAGAGACGGCACTCGAATCTACGACCACGGTTGTCCCCGAAACGACGCTGGTATCGACGACGGTCCCGGCGACCACGCAGCCCCCGGCAACAACGCAGCCGCCAGCAACAACGCAGTCGCCTGCAACGACGGTGGCCCCGATCACCACGGAAGTCCCCGCGACCAATGCACTGACAACCGTCGACGCTCGTATCGACCTGTCGACCTTCCGCAATCTGATCGCTCGTGCCGGCCTGCGTGAGCAACTCGGCCGCGACGACGTGCGGATCACCCTGCTTGCGCCGGACAACGATGCAATCGCTGCCTTCCTCGCCGAAGACGGAGCGCCGGATCTGAACGATGAGGCCACAGTGAGAACTTTTATCCTCTCGTACGTCTTCGTCGGCGACATCCTCGAGTCGAGCGATATCGCTGCTCGTCGCGAGTTGCAGTTCGAAGAGGGCCCCGTTCGGGCCATCGATGCAACTGTCTCGCCGATCACGATTGGTGGAGCCCCGGTCATTGCCACCGATGAACTCACCGACCTCGCAGTGGTGCACACACTCGGGTCGACCTTCGCCACCGCCGAGTAGGCGAACATCCTGGTGTGTGTCTACCGGATTGGATTGGGGTGCATGCCGAGGTGCAGATCGGTGGCGTCACCCGGGTCCGGCACGTACGGGTTTGCCAGGGCGACGGCTTCGTTCAGGGCCGTGCCGAGGCCGGGCTCGCGTGACGGGATCACTCGGCCGTCTTGCCACTGGATCGGCGTCGTCAGCAGCTCGGCGTGGAAGCCTGTCCAGTCTTGGATGCCTTCGATCATCAAGAGGTTGGGGAGCGTCACCGCGAGCTGGATGTTGGCCGCCCCGAGGATTGGACCGGAATAGAGATGCGGTGCGATCTGACAGCCGGACGCCTCGGCGATCGCAGCAATCTTCTTCGCCGCAAGGATGCCACCGCACCGCCCGAGATTGGGCTGCCAGATCGCTGCAGCCTGATGCCGAGCGAGTGCAGCAAACTCAGAAATCGTGGTGAGTCGCTCGCCCGTTGCCACCGGAATGGTTGTCTGACGAGCAACGCGAGCCATCTCTTCGGGCGCGTCGGCGACGGTCGGCTCTTCGAACCACAGCGGATCGAACTGCTCGAGCTGGCGGGCCAGACGGATCGCTCCGGCAGCGGTGAACTGGCCGTGCGTACCGAACAACAGGTCGGCTCGATCGCCGACGGCCTCACGAATCGCTCCGGTGATCGCGACCGATCGGCTCATGTCATCGAGGCTCGGCATGTGCCCGTCGAATGCGGTGTACGGCCCGGCCGGGTCGAACTTCACCGCATCGAACCCGCGGCTCACTTCGAAGGCGGCCTGCTCGGCGGCTTGGGACGGGTCGCTGTAGACGTCGGGTCGTTCGGCATTCGGGTACAGGTACGTGTACGTGCGCAGCGTGTCGTGGACACGTCCGCCGAGCAGGTCGCTGATCGGCTTGCCGGCGTCCTTGCCAACGATGTCCCAGCAGGCCATCTCGATGCCGCTCATGATGCCGACGAGCGTCGGATCGGGGCGCAGGGAGTAACCGCTTGAGTACATCTGCCGCCAGAGCAGTTCGATTCGATTCGGGTCGGCATCGATGACCCAGCGCTCGGCGATGTCGTTGACCATTGTCGCCACGGTGTTCGGGCCGACAGTGGCGACATAGATCTCGCCGTAGCCGACCACGCCCGTTTCGGTGGTGAGTTTGACGACGATGAAGTACTTGCCACCGAAGTGCGGGGGCTTGTTCCCGATGACGAACGTGGTGCAGTCAGTGATCTTCACTCCGCCACCCTGACAGAAATACGTCGCGTCATGCCAGGTGCTGATGACGGGACATCTCTCGGAGTTGGTTTGGCACAGCGATTTCTGCCACGGTCTCGGCCGTGAGTACACCGTTTGAACTGTTAGCACTCGAGCAGGGCGACACTCCAACGAGCTTTCGCCTCCCGGCCGCGGCGGCGTTGACCACGCCGTTCGACTTCCTCTACGGCGGATCCGGCATCGCAGCATCGGTCGAAGCTGCCGAGCGCGTGACCGGTCGCCCACTGATGTGGATCACGACGCAGTTCCTGGCCAACGCCGCCACCGGGCAAACCGTCGACATCGAGGTCGACGTCCCGGTTGCAGGCCGGGCAACATCGCAGGTCCAGGTCACGGCGCAAGTCGGAGGTGCGCTCATGCTGTCGTCGATCTGCGCGCACACGAGCCGCCCGGACGGCGACGTCGAGCAATTCCACACGATGCCGTCCGTGCCATCGCCCGACGAGTGCAGCGAGATGGTCGAACCGTTTAAACTCGGCGGCGACCGACCCCCGGCGTTCTACGACGCCATGGAGCGCCGGGTCGCTGCAGGCGCGATCGTCTTCGACGAGACACGCACGCCGCAACGCGGCCTCATCGCCATGTGGTGTCGCCTTCGCCATGAGCCGATCGGCTCGGCTGCCACGTTGGCCTACGTCGCGGACGTCGTGCCGCTGGGTGTGTGCGTGGCGCTCGGCCGACCCCTCGGCGGCACCAGCATCGACAACACGTTGCGGATGGTCAGGACCGACGTCGCAACCGAGTGGGTGCTGCTCGAGGTCGTGCCGGACTCGTTCCAACGTTCGATCGGCCACGGGACCGTGCGCATGTGGGCCGAGTCAGGCGAACTCCTGGCGGTTGCGCAGCAGACCTGCATTATCCGCACATCACACCATCAGCGCTGAGGGCGACGCCGGCCTGGCGATCGTTTGATCTTGTCTGCTGGATGTCTGCTGGATGTCTGCTGGATTCGGTGTTCAGGATTCGGTTTCGATGGGGGAATCTGGGATGCCGTCGTTCACGAGCGATCGGAGGAGCTCGGGCAAGGCTGCGGGAGCAAAGCCGATGTCCGAGCCGGCCATGATCTCGTCGTAGCTCCACCACCTCATCTCGTGGACCCGTTCGGCTCGCATCTGCTCCCAGCCGATTCCTGGAATCGCCTCGAATTGCTCGGTGCGGATGAGGTAAATCTCGCCGCGCTGGCCGTCGTAGGTGCCGTCGACGAACGGAATGATGTGCTCGCGTGTCCAGATGTGTGGGCCGATTTTGGGATCGTGCAGCCCCGTCTCCTCGATCAGTTCGCGGCGCAGTGCGGTGACATGGTCTTCGCCTGGGTCGAGGCCGCCACCGGGCAGTGCCCATACCTGACGAGTCGGAAACTCGAACCGAACCATCAACACGTCGTTCGACGGGGTCAAGATGACGGCGCGAACAGCCTGACGGATGCGCAGCGCTGGTTTGTCAGCAGTGTCTGACGGTTCGGTCACCGTCAGTCTTTCGGTGAATCGCTGAGACCGTCGTTGAAGTCCTTGTAGAGCCCATACATCGCTTTGCACTCCTCACACACGGGCAGCTGCTTCGGGTCGCGTGATGGCACCCAGGTGAAACCGCACAGGGCCACGACGGGGGTACCCATCACGCGGGCTTCCAGCACGACTGCGGCGGCGTTCTCGCCTCGCTTGACCTTGACGATGTGTGCAACGGTCGGCTTGGCGGTTTCGGTCTGCTCGTCGGTGAGCAGATCGGTGTCGAGCACCGGCATGGTTTCCAAATCCGTCATATCAGCAGTGAATCACATTTCGAAGTCAATGGGGTACGGTGCAGGGGTGCTCATCACAATTGTCGTCACCGTCGCAGCAGTTGTTGCTGCCGCGGGCGCCGTGATTGCTGATGAACGTCGCGACGCCGAACGGCGTCTACCGATTCCCGTTCGGGTCAAGCCGCAGCGTCGACCACAGGACTGATCCTGGTGAGCTCAAGCGAGCGATTCACCGACACATGACACAGCACTCCATGTGCTTGTGATTGCTTCGAATGAGGCAGGATCATTGAGATGGCAAGGAAGAGGAGCAGGACGAGTACGGCGTTTTCGTCCCTCAAGATTCCCGATTATCGGCGCCTCTGGTGGGCCGGAACGTTCTCGTTCATGGCTGTTCAGATGCAGTTCCTGCTCCGTGGCATCCTTGCTTGGGACCTGACTGAACGCGACGGAGCGATCGGCCTCATCTACCTCGTGTTCGGGTTCACGATGTTGATCGCCACACCACTTGGTGGCGTCGCCGCCGACCGGCTGTCGAAGCGAACGGTCATGCTCTGGAGTCAACTCGTGCTGAGTCTCGCCGCTGTCGGGATGGGCGCAGCGGTCGTCGCCGGTGTCGAACAGTTCTGGATGCTCGCCGTCGCCGGGTTCTTGCAGGGTTCGGCTTTTGGCTTCTACGGGCCGGCACGAGTGGCGTTCACCACCGAACTCGTCGGACGCGAGCAACTGGGCAACGCGATTACCTTGTCGCTGTTGAGCATGAACGGCACGCGAGTCATCGCTCCATCGTTCGCCGGAGCGCTTGCAGGTGTTGCGATCTTTGGGATTGGGGGCGCCTACATGGTGGCTGGCGGGCTCTCTGTGCTCTCGTTCGTCGCTGTGCTGCGTCTGCCGAAGGTGCCGCCGGTCAGCCGTCGTGGACCGACGAACCCGTTCGTCGAGATGTGGGATGGCGTCCGCTACGTCTCGGAACGCAAACATCTCCGACGGCTCCTGATCAGCTCATTTCTCGTCATTATGTTCGGCTTCAACTATGTGGTGTTTATCCCGGCACTGGTCAAAGACACGTTCAACCTCGACAATGACAGCTGGGTTGGCCTGATCAGCTCGGCATCGTCGATCGGCGCGCTCGCCGTCGGATTCTGGCTCGCCAGCCGGGCCGATCAGCCAGGTCGCTGGCGTGTCATGGTCATCACCGGCACCATCTTTGCGACCGGCGTGGTCGCGCTTGCGGTCGCTCCTGATTTTTGGATGGCCGTGGTGATCGTCGTGGTCATCGGCGGTGGGACCAGCGGCTACCAGACCCTGTCGAACGCCATTGCACTCAACCTCGCCGAGCCTTCCCACCAGGGTCGTGTGCAATCACTGCTCCAGCTCAGTTTCGCTGGCTTCGGCATTGCTGCACTTCCATTGGGCTTACTCGCTGAAGCGATCGGCCGACGTCAGGCGATGGTTGTCATGGGGCTCGCTGGCACTGTGGCCATCGTTGTCTACTGGATGCTCGAGGGCAGTGATGCGGAAACGATCGAGGCCGGAATCCCGCATGAACCAGCGGCGACGTCGAGCGAGGTGTCGCCCGGCTACGTCAGCTACGAATCGACGCAATCTCCATGCTGATGTTCGCCCTGGCCGAGGCTTCCCACAGCTCACGGCCCGTGGCAGTGGCGTAGATCGACTCCCGGTCGAGGAAGGCCTGCATCACGGCGGCTCGGCCGTCGTTCCACTCGCGATCATCGAGATGGGTGTACTCGTCCCGAACTGCTTTGGTGTACCGGGCATATTCGGTCTCGTCGGCACCAAGGATCGCAAGGTCGGCGTCGTTCATCACGGCCGCGTCGCTGCTCGCCGGGTCGAGGTGGGTCTTGGTGCCTTCGATCATCGCAGCGACAGCGTCGGCACGATCATCAGCCCAACCGAGTGCGATGAGGTCGCGACGCGCGAGCCGGGCGCTCGCCCGCTCGTTGGCCGGATGCTGGGGTTCATAGACAGCATCGTGGTAGAGCACCGCGGCGATGATTGCACCGAGGTCGTTGACCTGTTCGTGTTCGGTGAGGGCAGCGATCGAGACGAGCACGGCTTCGACGTGGCCGATCTTGTGGTAGCGGCGTTGCCGCTCGCGGTACCGGATCACCAGCCGGTCGAGGAGGTCGCTTCCGGCGCCGAGGTGTTCGGCCCAGGCGAGCTCGACGGGTGTCGGCGGCCGGTCAGCCGCGTCAGTTGCAGTGTCGCGGTTGGCGTCATCGTGTGTGGTCACCCGTGCAGTCTGGCAGCATGTCGGCCGTGACCATCCTGATCGACGAAGCGCGCTGGTGGTTCCGAGGCGAGAAGTGGTGCCATTTGGTCAGCGACGTGTCGTATGGCGAGCTGCACGACTTCGCTGACCTCGTTGGCGTGCCGCGACGCGGTTTCCAAGGTGACCACTACGACATCCCGCAGTCGTATCGACAGCAGATGATCGAAGCCGGTGCGCTCGTGGTGGAGAGCCGCGAGCTCGTGCGACGACTCCGCGGCGCCGGACTTCGTTTGTCGTCGGCGGAGCGCCGAGCGCACATCGCAACGAACTGACGGTCAGCGGCGCCACCTCGGCGGGGCGCCAGAGACCTCACGTGGGCAGGTGACGCCGCTGCTGCCCAACACGATCCACTCGAGCAGTTCGAGCCCGGCCTCGTCGCAGAGTTCAGCGATCTGTTGCCATCGAGCATGATCGCCGAGTTCGGCACCGCCACCAGGGCGAACTGATCCGACGATCAGGCCAGCAGCTTCCACAGTGCCGGCTGCAGTTGCTGCGACCCAGTCGACGGCCGCCACGACATCGTCAGGCTCGCGCGATTCGACGTGTGTGACGCCGACGCCGCATCGAGTGTCGTCGAGGACGAACAGCACGGTTTCTTCGATCGGTTTGGTGTCGATCGTCGACAGCATGAGCCAGAGCGCCTCCGAGAAGGAGTCGACGGGATCGAGTCGGGCGGAGGGGAGTGGACGCTTGCAAGGTGGGTACGACATGTGGGTCTCCTGAGACTGGGTGCGGTGACAGGAGGGGAGTCGGTAATTGTCACACTAGAGATGGTGTGTCACTGCCGTTTCGGAGCTGCCAATTCGTGAGAAGTCCACAACCTGGATGAAATCGTCGCGACCCAACCGGATATCTTGGCGGTTATGAGCGACTTCGTTCCCACCGCCGATGAACTGGTCGAACGCAACGCAGAGTTTGCTGCCGAGTTCTCCGACCACGACCTGCAGGTGGCGCCACTGCGCAAGATGGCTGTTGTTGCCTGCATGGACTCGCGGATGGACACATTCAAGTTGCTTGGGCTGGAGAACGGTGAGGCTCACATCATTCGCAACGCCGGCGGCATCGTTTCCGACGACGTGATCCGCTCGCTGTGCCTCAGCCAGCGAGCACTCGGCACCAGAGAGATCCTCCTCGTGCACCACACCGACTGTGGTCTCCAGAAGGTCACCGATGACGGCTTCCGCAATCAGCTTGAAGCTGAGCTCGGCATCAAGCCCTGGTGGGCCGTCGAGTCGTTCACCGACCCATATGCCGACGTGCGCCAATCGATGCAACGGCTGAAGGTCACCCCGTTCATCGACGACACCTATGTCCGGGGGTTCGTGTATGACGTCACCACCGGTGAGCTGCACGAAGTCACCATCGACGACGCCGCGGTGAACAGCGCGCGCAACAGCCAATAGGGAGCCGCGCGGACCCAGGACGTAACGTCAACGACATGGCTGACGTTCGGATTTACCACAACCAACATTGAAACTCTTCGGTCAGTGCCGTGCGCATTGCAGAAGAACTCGGTGTCGACTTCGAGACTGTCAACTACATCCACAACCCGCCAGATGCCGACGAGCTGTGGGGCATCATTGCCAAGCTCGAAGACCCAGCCACCGCCATGGTGCGTCGTGACAGCAAGTTCAAGCAGCTCGAACTCACCGATGACGACGTGGCGACCGACGACCAGATCGTTGCCATTCTCGTCAAGCACAAGCAACTGCTCCAGCGGCCCATCGTGGTCACGAAGACGCGCGCAATCATCGGTAGGCCGAAGGGTCGGGTCACCGAGCTGCTCTCCTGAGTCGTTCGATGACCGACACGAAGTCCTTGAACTCCTTGACCGACACGAACTCCTTGACCGACACGACAACGCGCTCACGCTGGGCATTGCTCCGCGCGACGCTCGCAACGCAGCGTCGAAACCTGACGATCGCCACGCTCATCGGGCTGCTGTGGATGTGCGGCAAGGTCGCCGTCCCACGGCTGGTCGGGATCGGCATCGACCGAGGTATCGAAGCCGACGACCGGGTGTGGTTGTGGGCTGGTCTCGTCGCGGCGGCGGGTATCGCATCGGGGATCTTCACGGCGTTCCGTCGCTATTACGCTTTTCGCGAAGCGCGCTGGACTGAAACCAAGCTGCGCGAGCAACTGTTCGGCCACATCCTGAGGCTCCACATCGGCTACCACGATCGGTCACAGACGGGCCAGCTGATGAGTCGCTCGTCGAGCGACCTGCAACAGATCCAGGCATTCGTCGTGATGATCCCAATCACACTGTCGAACTTTGCCATGATCATCTCGGTCACCGTCATTCTGGCGCTGACCAACCCGCTGCTGACCGTTGTCGCGCTCGCGCCGTTACCTCTTGTCAACTTCGCCGGTCGCCGGTTCTCGTCGTCGATCCACCCGGCTGTGCAAGCTGTGCAGCAAGAGCAAGCCGAATTGGCAACGGTCGTCGAAGAGACAGTGAGTGGCGTCCGAGTCATCAAAGGGTTCGGCGCCGAATCGGTGCAATCGGCCAAGCTTGAAGTTGAAGCTGACGACATCCGGCGGGTATCAATCGACGCCGCCAAAATCCGTGCCAAGTATCTCCCTGCGATTGAACTCCTGCCTCAAATCGGTCTGATCGGTGTGCTCGGTGTCGGCGGCCTGCAGGTCATCGACGGCACCCTCACCCTGGGCGAACTCGTTTCGTTCAACATCTATGTGGCCCTGCTTGTGGCTCCGCTCCGAATGCTGGGCATGACGATTGCCTGGGGCCAACGTGCCGGTGCCGCGATCGAACGCATCAACGAGGTACTCGACACGGTTCCGCTGATCACCGATCCTGCGCTGCCGACCGCGCTGCCGACCGCACCCAACAACTCGGCACACAACAACTCGGCACACAACAACTCTGCAATCGGCGCAGTGCGGTTCGACGGAGTCGATTTTGGCTACGACGACGACCTTCGCGTCCTGCAGAACTTCAACCTTGAACTTGCCGCCGGCCAGTCGATCGCGCTGGTCGGTCGAACCGGATCGGGTAAGTCGACCGTGGCCCGTTTACTGATTCGCTTCTATGACGCCGATGCCGGATCGATCACGATTGACGGTGTGCCGATTGGCGACCTTGCGCTGCACGAATTGCGTCGCGCCGTCGGCGTGGTGTTCGAGGACACGCTGCTCTTCCACGATTCGGTCGCCGCGAACATCGCTTTCGCCGACCCGGACGCGAGCCGCGACGCGATCGAACGCGCCGCGCGGCTCGCCGGTGCACACGACTTCATCATGGGGCTCCCCAATGCCTACGAAACACAGCTCGGCGAGCGTGGCTATTCGCTCTCCGGCGGCCAGCGTCAACGCATCGCCATCGCCCGTGCGATCCTCGCCGACCCCCGCATCCTCGTCCTCGACGATGCAACTTCGGCGGTCGACCCGTCGATGGAACACGAGATCCGGTCGGCGATGTCGACGGTGATGGACGGGCGCACCACCATCGTCATTGCGCACCGCCTGGGCACCATTGCGCTGGCCGACACCGTCGCGCTCCTTGACGAAGGTCGAGTCATCGCAACAGGCACCCACGACCATCTGCTTGCCACCGATGCGCGCTACCGGGAAGTGCTTGCTGCAATGAGTGATGCCGACCGGGCTGCGGCCGTCGAGACCGTCACGCCAGCCAAGACCAGCGGATCAGGCAGCAGCTGATGTGGGGCATGAATGCAATCGAGGAAGAGGACCGCCTCGACGCGGACGCAGCCAAGCAGGTCATGCGTCGCGCGGCACAGATGGCAGCGCCGTTCAAACGAACGGTCTTGGCGGCAATCGGGTTCACCGCCATCACGACACTCGGCCTGCTCATGGGCCCGGTCATCGTTCGTTACGGCATCGACGACGGCATCAAACCTGCCGATAGCGCAACGCTGCGGACCGCTGTCATTGCCTACATCATCGTGGTGTCGATTGCCTACGTATCGTCCCGCCAGCAATACATCTTCATCAACCGGGCCGGCGAGGGCTTCCTCCGGCTCCTGCGCATCAGAGTGTTCGGCCACATCCAGAAGCAGTCGCTTGCATTCTTTGACCGCAATAAGTCGGGTGTCCTCGTTGCCCGAATGACCGCCGACATCGAGTCGATGGCCGAGTTGGTGCAGTGGGGCCTTCTCCAATTCGTGTCGGCGGCACTCCTGCTCACTTTCTCGTTCATCCTGCTGCTCATCCTGTCGTGGCAGCTCACCATCGTGGCGCTCCTCGTGATGCCGGTGATCGTCATTGCGTCGCGCAAATTCCAGCGTGACTCCAACGCCGCCTATCTCGATGTCCGTGACAACGTCGGCTCAAACCTCTCGACCTTGCAGGAAGGGATCACCGGCGTCCGAGTCATCCAGGCGTACGCCCGTGAGCCCGAGCAGACACGCCGCTTCGAAGAGTCGAACCGTGGCTTGTTCCGTTCACACCTGTACAGCCTCCGCGTGTCCACCTGGTTCTTCGGGCTGGTCGAAGCGAGCGGCGTCATAGCATCAGCGCTGGCGATCGGCATCGGCGGCTGGCTCGTCAACCGGGGCGATGTGACGGTCGGAACGGCAATCGCAGTGCTCTTGCTGTTGGCGCAGCTTTTCGAGCCGGTCCAACAGCTCAGCCAGCTCTACAACACGGTGCAGTCGTCAACGGCCGCGCTCGACAAGCTGTTCGGCATCCTCGACACCACGCCCGACGTGCTCGATGGTGAACTTGTACTCCCGGCGTCTGGTGCGGTTGTCGTGTCGGCCGTCGGCTTTCGATACCCGCAGACCGACTCAATGGTGCTCGACGATGTCTCGATCACCGTTGCGAACGGCGAACGGTTGGCCGTAGTCGGCGCGACCGGATCGGGAAAATCGACGCTCGCCAAGCTGATGGCCCGGCTCTACGATCCAACCGAAGGCACGATCACCTTGGGCGGTGTCGACCTCCGTGACGCCACGATCGAGTCGCTGCGCCAACGCGTCGTCGTTGTCCCCCAGGAGGGGTTCCTGTTCGGAGGCACGATTGCCGACAACGTTCGAGTCGCCCGGGCCGACGCTTCTGATGACGACGTGCGGTCTGCACTCAAGGCCATTGGCGCACTCGATCGGTTCGAGCAGTTCGAAGAGGGCATCCACACCGAGGTACGTGAGCGTGGCTCGCGCCTGTCGGCAGGGGAGCGGCAACTGGTGTCGCTCGCCCGCGCGGCCCTCGTTGACCCTGCAGTCCTCGTGTTAGATGAGGCAACGAGCAACCTTGATCCGGGCACCGAGGCGATTGTCGAACATGCACTCGAATCGCTGATGGGGAGTCGTACTACGATCGTGGTGGCCCACCGCCTGAGCACGATCCGGCGTGCCGACCGCATTGCTGTCATCGACGCCGGCAAGCTCGCCGAGCTTGGCACACATGACGAACTGTTGGCCCTCGACGGTCGGTACGCCCGCCTGGCCAACGCCTGGGCCTCCACCCAACCCAACTGACTACCCTCCGTTGCCGCTCCGCCGGAGCGCGTGAAACTCGGGATGATTCCGAGCGGAAACCGCTGCCCACCGTCCCGAGAACGCCGCGCCAGGCGGCGTCCGGTCAGAGGATCTGCGAGAGGAAGAGCTTGGTGCGCTCTTCCTGCGGGTTGTCGAAGAAGTGCTCCGGTGTGCCGACTTCAACGATCTGACCATCGGCCATGAAGACGACGCGGTCAGCAACTTCGCGAGCGAAGCCCATCTCGTGGGTGACGCAGATCATTGTCATGCCCTCGTTCGCCAAGGACTTCATCGTGTCGAGCACTTCTTTAATCATCTCTGGGTCGAGTGCCGAGGTGGGCTCGTCGAACAGGATGACCTTGGGGTTCATTGCCAGCGACCGGGCGATGGCAACACGCTGCTGCTGACCGCCGGACAGTTGCCCCGGGAACTTGCGAGCTTGCTCGGGGATCTTCACTCGTTCGAGCAGTTCCATCGCGGTTTTCTCGGCTTCGCCCTTGGGGATGTTACGGACCTGGCGGGGTGCGAGGGTGATGTTGTCGAGCACGGTGAGGTGCGGGAACAGGTTGAAGCTCTGAAAGACCATGCCGGTCTCGCGGCGAATCTCTTGGATATTGCGGACGTCGTTCGACAGCGTGATGCCATCGACGATGATCTCGCCGCGGTCGTGCTTTTCGAGCCGGTTGATACAGCGGATCATCGTGCTCTTGCCGGAGCCGGACGGGCCGATGACGACGACTACTTCCTTCTCGCCGACATTCATGTTGATGTTGGTGAGTGCCTGGAAACTACCGAACAGTTTGTCGACGTTCTTCATCTCGATGATCGCCCGGCCAGAGCCCAGGATCTGGGTGGCGTCGGCGTTGACGGTGCCAGTTGGAGTGTTGCTCATCGCTGTACCGGGTTCCTTTTGAGAGTGGTTTTCATCGGACGCCGACCCCGAGTTGCGCTTCGAGGCGGCGGCTTTCTTTGGACATGGTGTACGCGAACGACCAGTAGCCAACCGCGATAATTGAGTACGTCACGAGTTGCAGGCTCTTACCGAGGAAGTTGGGCTGGGAGTTGGCAATGGCTGCAAACTGGAAGAACTCGGCGACGCCGATCGTCGCGATGAGCGACGTGTCCTTGAACAGTGAGATGAACTGCCCGACCATTGCCGGGATGACGGCCCGCAGCGCTTGCGGCATCACGATCAGCCGCTGGATCTTGGCCGCAGACATTCCTGACGCTTGTGCCGCCTCGGTCTGGCCCTTGGGTACAGCCTGGAGGCCACCGCGGATGATCTCGGCGATGTAGGCCGCACTGAACAGGGCGATCACGATCATTGCCCGGGTGAGTGTCTCGGGTGTCTCCACTGACGGCGGGAACAGCAACGGCAGGATGAAGCTGGAGAAGAGCAGCAACGAGATCAGCGGCACGCCGCGGACGAACTCGATGAACACGACGCAGAAGCCCTTGATCACCGGAAGTTCGGACCGGCGGCCGATGGCGAGCAGGATGCCGATTGGCATGCCCGAAGCAATACCGACCACCGTGGCGAACAGCGTGAGGTGGAGGCCGCCCCAATCTTCCCATCCGAAGCCGTCGAATCCGATGGCGTTGACGATGACCAGCGTGACGGCGCCGATGATGATCGGGCCGCCGGTGCGGATCGCCATCGACTTGGGATCGGACCCTTCGAATCGTCGCGACAGTCCGCTTGCTGCGATCACCAACGCGACAACGCCCGCACTCATTGCGATGAGGCCACCGGTTCCGGCGAGGACTGCCATGGCGACGATGGTGCCGATCGCCATCATCGGGACTGCCAGCGAGCGAATCGATGCGGGAAGCGCCCAACCGACAAGGCGTGACGCAACGATGGCACCAACACCGGCAATGACGCCGACGACGGGAGGCAACGTCTCTGAGAACGACACCATCAACGCAACAAACGCCAGCACCGGCCAGAAGCGAGCAAGCAGGTTGAGCAGGGACGGGCGTTCGGCAACGAGGCCTTTTTCGTTGGCATCGTCGTATGCGTTGTGGGCCATGGCGGCTGTGCCGATGCCGAACGTGCCGATCAGCAGGAATGCCGAGGTCCACAGGCGCCAGAGTTCATCGCTGGGAAACTGCCCGACCATGAAGTTGCGCAAGTTGACGCGGACGATTTCCCATTCCTCGCCAGCAATCCATCCGAAGCTCTGGACGACCAGGAAGACGACAACAACACCGAGTACGACCGTGATGACCGAGTTCATGATGTTGTTGAACAGGTTGTTTTTGACCCACTTGGCTGGAGTCGTATCTGAGTGCAGTGGAGCGAGGTTCGCCGATTCTTTGGCTTTGGCCGTATCAGTCATGTCAGCGCCCCACAATCTGCAGTCGTCGGTTGATGAGGTTGCCGATGGCCGAGAGCACCAGGGAGAACACGAGGTACACGACCATCAAGATGAGGAGCAGTTGCGGCGCCGGGCGAGATTGTCCGAACAGGTTCTGAATGACGCCGGTGATCTCAGCGAATCCAACGGCGAAGGCCAGCGATGAGTTCTTCGTGTAGTTGAGGAACTGATTGATCAGCGGCGGGAACGCAACCCGGAAAGCCTGCGGCAGGATGACGAATCGGTATCGCTGGAAGCTGTTCAGTGCGAGTGCGTTGCCAGCCTCAACTTGGCCCTTGTCGACGGAGAGAATACTGCCGCGGACGATTTCAGCGACGTGCGATGCGGTGTACAACACGAGGCCGATCATCACCGCCGCGTAGGGCATGATCATCGTGATGCCGCCGACGTACACCCGGTCGATGATCTCTGGGGTCGTGATATCGAACGGACCACCGAGAGCAACGAAGCCGACCACCGAAATGGCGACCAAGGTGCCGAGCCCGTAGAGCACGCGGTGGTGCGGGGTGCCGGTGCGATCGAACAAACGGCTACGCCAGATCCACACGGCGACTGCAGCGAGAAGGCCGAGGAGCACGATGACCTGGAAGGCGCCAAAATTGTTACCGCCGACGATCGACGGGAATCCGAATCGAAGGTTATTGAAGATGAATGTCTCCCCGAACGGGAGCCACGAAATGCGCACCGGGGGGAAAGCGTTGAGGAAGATCGTCCACGTGAGGACAATGACCAACAAGACGGGAATGTTGCGGAAGAACTCCACGTAGACGGTGGCGATTTTCGACAGCAGCCAGTTGGTGGACAGCCGAGCGATGCCGATCAGCGTGCCGAGGATGACGGCGAGCGGGATGCCGACGATGATGATCAAGAACGTGTTCTTGACGCCCTGGATCAACGCCTCCCGAATTGCCGCGTTCGAGTTCAGCGGGTTGTCGGCAATGGAGATGCCGCTTGGCTGATCGAGGAACCCGAAGTCGAGCTCGAGGCCGATGTCGGAAGTTCGAGCCCGGAAGTTGGCCCACAGGTAGTCGCCAGCAGACCAGATGAGGCCGAGGGCAGCGACCTGGGCTGCGAGAACGAGGACGCGACTATCGCGCCACGGGGGCGGTTCGTCGGCGTCGCTGCGAGAGGAGCTGCGGACTTTCCAATACGCGATGTACAGCGCGGCAAGGATGCCGAGAATGATGGCGAGGCGAAGGATGCGTTCGAGCATGAAATTGAAACCCGTCGGGGTGGCCGCACGATTGCGACCACCCCGACGTCAGTTCAGGATGTGACTCTTCCGATCAGCGGAACGGCGGCACGTACATGAGGCCACCGTCCGTCCACAGAGCGTTCGGGCCGCGGCTGAGGCTCAACGGCGCAAGGTTGCGCTCGAAGATCTCGCCGTAGTTGCCGACCTGGCTGATGATGTTGCTCGCAAAGTCGGTGGGCAGGCCCAATCCGACTTCGGCAATGACTTCGTTGCCGTCGCCATCGTCGATCGGCAGACCGAGGAACCGGCGGATGCCGGAGTCTTCGCTGTCGGCGAACGAACCGATGTTTTCGGACGTGATGCCGAACTCTTCTGCCTGGATCGTCGCCATGACGGCCCAGTTCACTGCCTGCGCCCATTCCGTGTCGCCATCAGCAACCACGGGGCCGAGCGGCTCCTTGGAGATGATGTCGGGAAGGATGGAGGTTTCGATGTCGAGGTTGGCGGCGAATGCTGCCAGCTGTGACGCGTCCGAGGTCCACACTTCGCACTGCTCGGCCACGAAGGCTGGCTGCAGTTCGTCGTTGGATTCGAACTCGAGAGCGGTGAACGGGATGCCCCGGTCGCCGAGCACGGCGTTCATGTTGAGCAGGGTCGTTGTGCCGGTGAGCACGCAGATGGTGGTGTTCGACGCATCGGCGATGCTGGCAATGCCACTGTCGGCACGGACCATGAAGCCCTGGCCGTCGAAGAACGTGGTCTGCAAGAAGTTGGCCTGCTCGGCGCCGTCACGAGACGCCGTCCAGGTCGTGTTGCGGATGAGCACGTCGATCTCGCCGGACTGCAGCGTTGGGAAACGCTGCGCTGCGACCAGCGGGGTCACATTGACGGCTTCAGAGTCGCCGAGTACGGCTGCTGCGATGACCTTGCAGAAGTCGATGTCGAACCCACTGAAGGAGCCTTCGGCATCGATGATGCCAAAGCCCGGAAGTGTGTCGTTGCCGCCACATTCGAGCACGCCGGCTGCTTGGACAGCGGCCAGTCGGCCACCGGCACTCTGTGTTACTTCGACATCGTCGGCTGCGGCGGCGTCGTCGGCGGCGGCGGTGTCGGCTGTGGTTTCTTCGGTAACAACACTGTCGCCAGTGGTGCTTTCTGCTTCGCCGTCGCTGCTCGATGAGCAAGCGGTGGCTACGAGGCCGAGTGCCATGACGACACCTGCGGTGCGCTTGAGCGCATTCCCCCTACGAATCATAAGTTCTCCTCCTGGTTTGCTGGCTTCGGTGCCAGCGTTGTGGTTGCATGTCGGTTGCTCAGGTGACCAAAGTCACCCGAGCAATCAGTAGCGACCGTAGCACTGAAATGTCACGGACCTGCCGAAAGTCTGATGAATGCAACGTTGCTTTGGCGTTGCAGGCAGAATGGTGGCCATGAACGATGCCAGTGCAACTGTCGCCAACGTCAACGTCTCGGTCGCCAAGTCGGCACCCAAGTCAGCAACCGCAGTGGCGTATGCCGTTGCCACCAAGGGCGCAGTTGCTCGCCAACTCGGACTCAACCGGGCTGCGCTCGAAGCAAACAAGTTCGAGGGAAAAGTTGGGCAGTCACTCGCCGTGCCGAATGCCGACGGAGTTGCCTACGCAATCGGTATCGGCGATCCGGACTCCATCAACATCACTGCTGTACGCCGGGCCGCTGCTGACTTCGCCCGTGCCGCCGCCCAGCACGCCGAGATCGCCATCAACCTGGCCGACCTCGGTCACCTCGATGCGAAAGAGGCCGGTCAGGCCGTGGCCGAGGGTGTGCTGCTGGGCTCGTACCGTTACGTCGGCCTGAAGGGTGACCAATCGATCGGCTCGAAGCTTGTGTCGGCGACCGTCGTCGCTGGCGACAAGCGAGTCAAGGCTGTCCAGCAAGGCGTCGAGCGCGGTGTGATCGTCGGCGTCGCAGCGTCGTACGCCCGTGAGCTGGCGAACACGCCACCGTCGTACCTCAACGCAAAAGACATCGCTGCCATGGCGGTTGCCCTCGCAGGCGACGCCGGCCTTGAAGTCGAAGTGTTCAACAAAGACCAACTGGTGGCAATGGGCTGTGGCGGCATGATCGGTGTGAACGCCGGGTCGACCGAGCCGCCTCGGATGGTCAAACTCAGCTACTCACCCAAAAATGTCCCGAAGCACACCAAGGTGGCCCACCTGGCGATGGTCGGCAAGGGTGTCATGTATGACTCAGGCGGCATCAGCTTGAAGCCGAGCAACCCGAGCCACGTCGCCATGAAGATGGACATGTCAGGCGCAGCCGCTGTCCTGTCGGCAATGTCTGTCCTCAAGGCAATGAAGTGCAAAACCAAGGTCACGGCGTGGTTGATGTGTACCGACAACATGCCGTCCGGAAGCGCTCTCAAGCTCGGTGACGTGCTGACTATGCGCAACGGCAAGACCGTCGAGATCCACAACACTGATGCCGAAGGCCGCCTCGTGCTCGCCGACGGCCTGTCCCTCGCCGCCGAAGAAGCTCCTGACGGCATCATCGACATCGCCACCCTGACCGGTTCGGCACTCGCCGCGCTGGGCACCGAGATCGCTTGTGTGCTCGGCACGAACCAGCCGTTCGTCGAGCAGGTCAAGGCCTGTGCCGAAACCGTTGACGAAGCGGTGTGGCAGCTCCCGATGGCCACCGCCGAGTACCGCAAGCTGCTCGACTCGGTCGTTGCCGACATGCGCAACATCGGCGGCCCCTACGCCGGCACCATCACGGCGTCGATCTTCCTCAGCGAGTTCACGGGCGACGTGCCGTACGCCCACCTCGACATCGCCGGCCCGATGGAGAAGCAGAGCGACGGCGGCCTGTACGCCAAGGGTGCCAGCGGCTTCGGGACTCGGTTGCTCATCGACCTGGCCTGCAACTTCACCGCCCCCGAATAGTTGCGAAAGGGGCCTGACCCCAAACGCAACTGTGTGTCGGCTGATTGCATCAGTCGAGTTGGGCGACGTTGTCGGCGACCTGTGCGGCCACAGTCGAGACCACTCCGAGCGCCCGGAGTTGATGCTCGATCACGTTGCGGTCGTCACCGACGTCGAGCATCGTCATGGCGAGTTGGTGGGCTCGGGCAAAGGCGTCGCTGGTCCCTTTGCTGCTTCCCCCGCTGCTTGTGCTACTTCCCTTGCTCGGCTGCCAGGTGGCGTGGTCGAGCTGGAGCTGCTCCGGCATGCGTCGCAGGTGTCGATAGCTGACCGGTGGGATGCGCCGGCGTACCGCGAGCCCGCCGCCCGGAAGCGGGTGTGCCATCCCAAACATCACGCAGCGCTGCAACGCCCGACTGAACGGGCTTGACCTGCCAGGGGAAAATTTGAGCCCCATCGAGGCCGCCGTGACCTCGAGATCCAACTCGTAGCCGTCGGGCTCGACTTCGAGACCTGACGCCAACCTGCGGAGCAACCACGTTGCTGTCGGACCGAGCACGCCGAGCCAAAAGATTTCGACGTATCGCGACCGCGGGTCGTGGCCGCGATCGTCGACGACGGGATCGATCCACGGTCGAATCGTGATGCGCGGCAGAGCGTCGAGTACGTCACCTCCGGTGGGATCGACGTTGTCGAGCGTTTGAGCATGGCCGACAACCGACGGGCGAGACGGTGAAGACGGGCGAGACGGGGGAGGCGGGGGAGGCGG
This sequence comes from Ilumatobacter sp., assembly GCF_041688325.1. Taxonomy (GTDB): domain Bacteria; phylum Actinomycetota; class Acidimicrobiia; order Acidimicrobiales; family Ilumatobacteraceae; genus Ilumatobacter_A. The sequence continues at coordinate 2,452 of NZ_JBDNIJ010000168.1, read as the reverse complement.
GGGAGGCGGGCGAGACGGGGGAGACGGGCGAAACGGTGGAGCCGAAGGGGTACTGGAGTGAATTGACACGAGGACCTCCGCACGATGGCGACAGATGAGAAGAGCGGAAGAAGTCGGCATCGCGACAGTGGGCGGCTCGGCCGTCAAAGGGGAATGCCAGTGCTGCCGGGTGAGACAGGTCAGAATGCTCTGATGTTGCGAACCCCCGGAGTTGGCCGTCACATCACTGCTGGATTGGCTGTTGCTGGTGTGTCGGCGCTGACAGCGTTCGGTGTGATCGGCAGCGGCGACCAAGGCCTCCTGCGGCCGGAACACTTCGACGCGAAGCAGGTGACGATTGGACCGAGTGGCGGTGACGGGATCCGCATTCGTGAGGTTGTCGACATCGACTTTGGGCTCATCGAAAAGCGCGGCTACGAGCGGATTGTCCCGAATGACTTCGGCGTCCCGGCCGACGTGACAGCGTTCTCTCCTGACGCCAATGACGAGGTCAACGCATCTTCTTACGGTTCCGACACACGTATCCGGATCGGCGATCCCAACATCGTCTTCACCGGCCAGCACCGGTATGAGTTGGCGTACACGTTGCCAGCGGCGCAAGTGTCCGACGGAGTGCTTGCCGTCGACGTGATCGGAAATAGCGAGACGTTCGTGACCGACCGTTTCGAGATCGTTCTGAGCGGATTTGAACTGAGCGAACTCCGTTGCAACACGGGGTTGTTCGGTGACTTCGGTGGCTGCGAATTTGAGGAGCAGCCGGACGGCTCGTACGTCGCAGTCATCAACGACCTCCGACCAGGCGAGGGCATCACTGTCGGCGGGACGATCGAGTCGGCGGTGCCGACAGCATTCGCGGGTGTCCCCGCTGTTGCTGACCGGAACCCAATGGGTATTCGGCCGCTCGGCCTCCTTGCAGTGGCGCTGTCGACCGCGGTCGTCGGCGGTGTCTTCGTGGCGGCCCGTCGGGCCGGGAGCAACGAGGTCCGTGGTGGAGGCGGTGCTGCTGAGGCGGCATACGGCGATCTGCCGATGCCCCAGATGGTCGACCAGTTTGTTGACGTGCCGACGTATCGCGTCCCCGACTCCCGCTTGGCCGACCTTGCGACGATCGAGTTCGTGCCGCCGCGCGGGGTCGAGCCGTGGCAGGCGCGTGTCCTGCTGTCCGAACAGATTGACGACGACTCGGTCGCAGCCTGGTTCTCCGAGATGATCGCCCGGGACGCCATCGTGATCGAAAAGCGCGACGGTGACGACGTGTTACGACAAGGGCCGAGCACCGCGCGATTGAGCGCCGTGGATCAGGGTCATCTGGCAACGCTCTTCGCATCGGGGTCGACCGTCGAACTCGGTTCCTATGACTCAGCTTTCTCGTCGGCGTGGCGTGCGGTGCAGGCCGAGCAGCGTCGCTTTATTGCCGACTCTGGCTGGTGGAGCAACGGAGCGCCGGGCCAAGGGATGGGCCTGAAGGGGCTTGGGCGAATATTCATTCCGTTCGTGTTCATCGTGCTCGTCAGCGGGTCGTCGCTACGGATCGCCGGGCTCGGGCTGGTCGGGGCTGTAGGAAACCCGATCGCTGCACTCGTCTTCACAGCGTTACTCGTCGGACTGATCGCATTCTGGATCTATCGGTCGATGCTGCCGTCTCGCTCGGCCACCGGGTCGGCGCTCACGCTGCGCACCGAATCGTTTCGTCGCTTTCTTGCCGCAAGCGAGGGCCGTCACGTCGAGTGGGCTTGGGACAATGGTGTACTGCGCGAGTACAGCGCCTGGGCAGTGGCGTTGGGGGCCGCCGAAGCGTGGACTGATGCCGTGAAGTCGAGCAACATCCCGGAGCCGGACCTTGCACTGAACGGTCCGCTGCTGCTGTATTCGCTCCCCGGTTCGTTCAGTTCGACCCACACGAAACCCTCATCGTCGTCGGGGAGCGGTGGCGGTTTCGGCGGCGGGGGAGTCGGTGGCGGTGGCGGTAGCTCTGGTTCCTGGTAAACAGCGCTACTCCTCCGTTCGGGTAGACCGCCAAAGAAAGTAGCTGGGTGAATGTGAATGCCGACGGTGCAGAATCCTGACAGAGGGCTACCTTCTGCATCGATGACCGACGATCAAATTCCAAACTTCGGCCGACGACGCCTCGTTGTCGGAGGCGCAGTTGTGCTGTTGGGCTTGCTCGCCGTTGTGGCCCTGGTGGGTTTCAACGGTGGAGGCGGCGAGACGCTGTCGATCTCGGTGGCTTCGACATCGACCGCCACGAACACGCCGCCGACCCCTCCGGCCGCGTCGACGACATCGACCAGCACGACGGCATCGGTGCGACCGACGACGACGGTGCGACCGACGACGACGACCACCACCACCACCACCACGACGGTCCCTGTCCCGACAACGATCCTCGAGAACGCCGTGCCGGTCTGGGAGCCCTACGAACCGCTCGCCGCGCTCATCGGCCTCGCTGCAC
>NZ_JBDNIJ010000167.1:0-2848 GCF_041688325.1 Ilumatobacter sp. | reverse complement strand
GGTGGTACTTGCCCTTCCCGAGATAAGCCCACTCGGCGAACGTGATCGGACGAGGGCTCGTCCCCTGCATGGTCATAGATAAAGCATCGCCATGAACGATGTTGACACCGAGCACATTCGCTGCGGCTGCGAACAGAACGTCATCAGCCGTGATGCCAATCAAGTGCGCGAATTCGTGCAGCAGGTTCTCGCGACACTCGACGACATTGTCGGCGAGCAACTCAATTCCGTACACGGACATCAGCGCTAGAAGACCCTGGTGGCGAGTCTCGAAATCGCTCCGCCCGTACCTGGCTTGGACGGTCGCAAGCTTGCGTTGCAGGACCGGCACGAGGAAATTTCCTGACCCGCATGCGGGCTCGAGAAAGCGGGCTTCGACTCGATCGGCCTCGTCACCGACCAAGTCGAGCATCGCCTCGACCAAATGGGGCGGAGTAAAGACCTCTCCGTGATCAGCGACGCGCTGCTTCGATTTGACCAAATCCATTGGCCCATCCTGCCGCACCTTGCGTCCGCTAGCGCGGTCCTTGCAGTTCGACCGCAGGTTTGAACGACCTTGTTCGGGGATTGCAGGAGCTACAGCCCTGGCAGATCCATCCCCGGGAGCTCTCGACCGAGCGGTCGTCGTGGCTTCTCAGCAACCGCTCGCCATCTGTCGCCGACGGGTTCGTAGCCATACATCTCGGCGAGGTAGCGCTCGGTCTCGTCCATGTCGTCCCACGGCTTCGTCGGCCGATTCGGGTCGACGTTCTCCTCGGGGAGGTAGTCGCCTGGCCCTCGACCTGCAAACTTAGCGACCGTCATTTCGTCGTATGTCAGCTCGCTCCATTTCTGCGTCGGCCGATACGGCGGCCGGACAGGCGGATCCAAGCTTGGGTCGGTCGGTCGCCCAGCCCACTTATCGAGGATCCGCTGAGTGCTGTTCTTGTTGTAGTCGTCCCGAACTCGGTTGACGAACTCCCTCTCAGGCGAGATGGCCGTTGCGTTCTTCAACTCGGCTTGGCGTGCGAGGGCGGGGCGGTCGATCCAGTCGGTGGCGATCGACTGCGCGACGACGTCGAAGGCGGTCTGCTCCCCTGTCGTGGCAACGAAGACCTCGTTGGTCGAGCGGCCTCGGGTCATCGGGACGTAGAGGTTGCGCACGTCGGTCGCTCGGTCCAGGAACAGGATGCCGGCGTCGACCGTTCGGCCCTGAGCGCCGGCCCCGGTGCGGGCGTAGGCGAGGTCGACGTTTTCGGCGACGTACTCCCTCGGGAGTTGCACGACGCCACTCGCACCTTCGACCGTCACCGACTGGTCTCGGTGGATCGCTCGAACAGTCCACTCGGCTCGGTTGCGAACCATCTGTCCTCGATCGGTGAGCAACCGACGATCGTTCTTCCGCGTCGCAATCTGCTCACCGACGAAGAGGACGTACCGGCCGGCAAGGGCTGCGCCGTTGTCGGCGTCGAGTTCGCCTGCTTGCAGTCGCACGCGCTGGCACTGCTGATTGAGATCGACGACCGTTTCGTTGGTCGGCGACATGAGCAACGCGGTTCGACCGGCTTGGCGTTCGTTCCACCAGCGGCCGATGGCCTGTTGTCGCATCATCTGGAGCGATCCGCCGTGGAGTCGGCCGTGATGGTCGTACACCTCGGCGACCTCAACGGCGCCACGACGGAGTCGGAGGCTGGCGTCACGTTCCCAGTCGTTGTCGAAGCGGTGGACGCGGTCGAGCTCGACAGCTTCGTTCGTGTCGACGAAGAGTTCGAACATGCCGCCTCGGCCGACTGCGGAGAACTGCAAGGGGTCGCCGACGAGAACGACGCGCCAGTGCTTGCGGTCGGCGAGCGCTGCGAGTTCGGCCAGCTTCGGGGTCGACATCATTCCGGCTTCGTCGACGATCACGGTCGCTCCGGCGGGCAGGTCGTAGCGGTGCTCCGGCGCCCGGTCGAGGCGATGTTCGATGAGCAGCTTGTCGAGTGTGTCGGCTGCGACTCCGGTCTCGACTTCGAGCACCTCGGCGGCCGCCGCCGACGGGGCGACGCCGAACACGGCTCGACCGTCAGCGCGGAGCTGGGCCACGGCGGGTCGGAGTGCGGTGGTCTTGCCGGTGCCCGCCGGCCCGACGATGAGGACGAGCTGTGCGTCACCAGCGACACGGGCGACGGCTTCGGCTTGGGCGATGTTGAGGTCGATGTCACTGCGATCGATGGCGGCCGGATTGATCAGGTCCAACGCCCTGATGCGGCGCGCTGCCCAGTCGAGCAGTGCACGCTCTTGGTCGATGATCGACTGCGTGGTCAGCGCCCGATTGGTCGCTGCTTCGGTGACGGGACGACCGTCTCTGCGAAGCAGCGAATCGGGTGGGATCGGTGCCGAGATGTCGACGCATCGCTCCCGTGCGATCGTTTCGGCGACATGGTCGATCAGTCTGATGGCCTGCGCGGCATCACCTCCGACGTCCGTCGGGAGCAGACCACCGAGTTCCCGGTGGAGCTCGGTCGGCCGCCACGTCGATTGCCTGTTGCTGATCGCCCGGAGTGCACCGCTGCTCATCACGGTCACCTCGTCGGCGGTGATGCTCGTGCGTGGTCGTTGTTGCTTGACGGCTTCGCCGACGATGACCTCGGGTGCGACGTCGAGCTCCCATGCCTGTTCGCGCCACTCGGCGTGGAGCGTTGCGGCGTCGACGTGCTTCTCCTTCGAGGGACGGGTGTGGATGACTGCTTCGCGTTCGAGCTCCCATCGTTCCCTCGGTGTGGGGTCGCGATCCATGGTGGCGACAAAGCGATCGAGCTTGACGTCGATTCGGCGGCGGATGTCGTCGGTGCGGTACGAGTAATGGCTGAGGACGACATCGGGGATG
>NZ_JBDNIJ010000166.1:0-11692 GCF_041688325.1 Ilumatobacter sp. | reverse complement strand
TCATACGCGATCCGAGGAACCCGCGCTCGGCAAAAACCTTCGTGGCTGCTTGCTCCAAGAGCTCTTGTGTGTTCATACCCCTTGCCGAAGCCACCTCCCGCCCCGAATCCCGGGCATACATCCAGGGGTAGGGAGCGGCTACTATTTGCATCGTCGGCACCCACTCCGGTGAGGCAAGGCCGAGTACGTTGTCCCAAAGAATGTCAATTGTCTCAGTTAGGCCTTCCGGCACCAACCGGTGGCCGCGCAACACAAAGTTGATATAAGCAGACCGGTCGACCATTGCGCTCAATGCTTCGGAAAGTGATCGAGGGTCGTACCGATCATCGATCTGACCTGCTTCCATCATTTGCCCGAATACAGCGCCCAGACGGGGGATGAACCGCTGGTTGATCCCGCGTCGATGCTCCCGGAATAATGGATTGGTAGCGACGTATTGCTCGAGCAAACGAATCCCGAGCGCATTATCGCAATAGGCCGCTAGATAGCGGCGGTTCGCCAGTCGGAAACGCTCTGCTGGAGTCAGGCTCCGCTCGACGGCATCTTGAGCCCCGACCGCCTCAAAGACGGCGTCGAACGACGAGAGCGCCACGGCCTCGAGCACTTCGGCCTTCGAATCAAAGTATCGGTAGAAAGCGGATGGAGAAAGCCCCGACTCTTCGGCGATATCCGTGATCCGAGCAGCGTGTAAGCCCTTGCGCTCGAAGACAACCTGCGCCGCCGCGAGGATCCGCGCTCTGGTTCGCCGGGCCTTTGGAGTTGGGGGAACGTTGGTCACTTCGAAAAACTACCTGAGTTACTTCGGTCACCGGTCGCCGAGCACAGCGTCCCTGTCCCACGTGTCGGATCTGACGCCCTGATCGCGAAGAACGGCCTTTCGCACCTTTTCGGTCGGAGTCTTCGGCAATTCGTCAGCAAAGGCGATGTATCGAGGCAACATGAATCTGGCCATGCGTGGAACTAAGTAGTCATAAAGCCCTGAGGCTTCCAGGTCCGAACCGAGTCGGCGAACGATCACCGCCATCACCTCATCCTCACTCCATTCCGACGGGATGGCAATAACAGCGCTTTCCATGACATCAGGATGAGTGTTGATATCGGCCTCAACCTCCATCGAGGAGATGTTCTCCCCGCGTCTGCGGATCGCATCCTTGCGGCGGTCCACGAAGTAAAAGTTTCCCCCCTCGTCGCAGATGAAACCGTCGCCCGTGTGGAACCACAAGTTCCGCCATGCCTCGACTGTCTTCTCCGGCATGTTCCAGTAGCCAGCCATCTGCACCCAAGGCTTGTCAGCGCGCACCACGAGTTCGCCGAGCACACCGGGTGGAACGAGCTCATCGTGTTCATCGACCACTCTGCACTGGTAGCCCGGTGCTACACGCCCGCAACTGCGGCCATCGACAAGGTCCCAAGACGTCTGAATCGGACAGCTAATCTCCGTCATATTGAAGACGCTCCTCACACGCACACCGAAACGTTCTTTGAATCGATTGACGTCATCGGGCAACGGAGACATGAGTACTTTTTCAAGCGGGTGGTCCAGGTCATCCTCTGACGGCGGCTGCGACTCCAGGAATACGGCTGTCGACCCCATCAGCAACGTGGCTGTACAACCATGGCGACGAATGTCTTCCCAGTACTGACCGGTGTTGAAGACTTCACGAAGAACTACACGGCCATTGGCGTGAGCCATGCTGTGGATTGGCGCCTTTCCAGATACGTGAAAGAGAGGAAATGGGCCGTACCAGACGTCGTCCTCTCCAAAGTCTGCTTCGGGGAAGCAGCCGATCGCCGAAGCCATCGAATGGGCCCACGTGACGAGTACGCCTTTGGAGGCTCCGGTCGTTCCCGACGTATACATGATGGTTGCAATGTCATGAGGCTCCGGCTCGGGCCAATCGGCATCGTTGAACGACGTCACGACGTTCCTCGCTTCCACTACCCTGGCGGCGCCTTCTATCGAGGGAGCGGGTCCGCCCACAAAGATCACGGTGCGACCCTGGAGAGCTTGGCTGGCATCCGCTAACCGCTCGGCGAAACGGACATCCACGACGAATACATCGGCTTTCGAGTCAGCAAGCACATATTCGAGCATGCGTCCGACGTACGCCGTGTTTACTGGTACCTCGATTGCCCGAAGCCGGGCGACTCCCATCCACAAAGCAATGGTCTCGAATGATGTCGGCACAAGGGAAACAACGGTCGACCCCGGCGTGACACCGAGTGCGGCCAGTACACCGGACCAGAGGTCTGCCTTCTCCTGAAGCTCGCCGTACGTCATCCTCGAACCATCGACATGTTCGAGGAAAACTCGGTCTGGCGATTCCTTGGCGCGGCGACGGATCAGAGTGGGCAGGACAATGTCGGACTCCACTGATAACCCTTCGGGAATTGTCGAGTTGCTCACGGGCGGCAGCGACGGCGGGTGCTGTTGAGGTCGGTGGTGGCCAGAAGTGCGTAGGCCGACTCGACCCAATCGCAGAGCATCGGCCGTGTTTCAGCCGGATCGATGATGTCCTCGATCCGGAAGGCCTCAGCCGTTCTGAATGGTGAGCGTATGTCATTCAAACGGCGTTCGATATCGGCCCGCATCGCTTCGGGGTCATCAGCCTCAGCGAGAACCCGCTTGTACGCCGCCTCGAGTCCGCCCTCGATCGGAAGCGAACCCCAGTCGCCCGACGGCCAGCCCACACGAAATCCGTGTCGACGGTGATTCCGGTGAGCGGAACCACCCACCCCAAATACTCGACGGACAATCACGGACGCCCATGGCACGGTCGCTTCGTACACGGCCGACAATGCCCGTGCGCCCTCGCGGATCGCTCCGGTCTTCTCGCTGTGCGAACCGATGAGGATCCCGGGCTGGTCCACAAAATGGACGACGGGGATGTTGAAGGTGTCGGCAAGGTCCACGAAACGTGTTGTCTTGCGAGCCGACTCAGCGGTCATTGCGGATCCGTAGACCTTTGGATCGCCTGCGAGCACTGCCACCGGATATCCATCCAGTCGAGCGAAGCACGTGATCGCGGAACCACCGTAGAGTCGCCCGATCTCGAAGAGCGAGCCTTCGTCGAATACCGACCGCAGGACTGCTCTCGAGTCATACGGGCGGCGGCGCTCGGGCGGAATCATCGTTCGGAGCGCACGATCGATCCGGTCCGGCGAATCACTCGTCGCGGTTCGCGATGGCAAAGTCCAGACGTTCGGGGGCAGAATGGAGAGGACAGTACGGATCTGTTCGAAAGCCTCTTCCTCGGTGTCGACAGCGTTGTCAATCGCACCGGATCGGCAGATCACCTGCCAACCGCCAAGTTCCTCCTTGGTCAGATCTTCGTTCATGCCCTGAGCCACGACTGCAGGACCGGCCACGAACATCTGCGACTGCTCCTTGACGACCACTGAAAAATGGCTGGTCACCATACGCGCCGCTCCAAGACCGGCCACGGGTCCGAGCCCCGCTGCTATGACTGGAACTCGCGATAAATTATCAACGACATCGTCCCATGCCGGATTTTCCGGTATGTACGTATGCCCTATGTCCTCAAGCGACTTTACACTGCCGCCACCGCCGCTCCCCTCGATCAGGCGGACACACGGGATCCGCAACTCGCCGGCCATACGCTCGAAGTAGATGACTTTCTCCGGAATCGATGCGTCAGACGAGCCACCGCGGACCGTGAAGTCGTCGCCGCCCACGGCCACGCGCTGACCGTCAATGCGCCCCTGACCAAACACGAAGTTTGTGGGGGTGAACTCAAGCAGCTTCCCCTCCTCGTCGTACATCGCATTGCCCGAGATACCACCGATCTCGCGGAAGCTTCCTTGATCGAGTAGACCTGCAAGACGCTCGCGGATAGTGAGCCGACCGTTGTCGTGTTGACGGGCGACACGCTCGGCGCCACCCATCTCGGCGGCTGCTGCACGGCGATCCTCAAGGTCGGCCATCCATGGCGGTCGTAGCTCGGCGGTCTCGGCCGGTTGCTGGTTCGTATTGGTCATCGGGTTAGCGACTCCTTCTGGTGATTGGGTCGAGCAGGACGCGCAACGTGTCCCCGAGGGTGTTGAAACACAGAACCGTCAGCAAGATGGCGCCACCGGGGTACAGCATCTGCGTTGCATCGTGGTACATGTTGCGATAGGCACGGCCGAGGACTGACCCCCAACTTGACTGAGGGGGCTGAACTCCGAGTCCGAGGAAGCTCAGACTGGCCTCGGCGATGAGAGCAACCGCGAGGGTGAGCGCACTTTGCACGATCACTGGCTGAATTGAGTTTGGAATGATGTGGCGAAGAACAACCTCGCGATGGCGGGCCCCATACGACCTGGCAGCCTCAACATAGAGGTCGCCTTTCACCGACATGACCTGTCCACGCATCAAGCGCGCATAGATGGGCGCCAGAACGATACCCACAGCGATCATTGCGTTATTTACACCCGGGCCGAGGGCCGCAGTGACAGCGATGGCCAAAATGATCGCTGGGAACGACATCAGTGTGTCGACCACTCGCATGGCGATGTCGTCGAACTTGCCACCCAAATAGCCGGTGAGGACGCCGATAGGAACACCGAGGACGGTGGCAACGATGACGGCCAGAAATGCAGCAGAGATCGACACTCGTCCGCCAAATATCACACGCGCCCACATATCGCGGCCGAGGTCGTCGGTTCCGAACGGGTGATTCCAACTTGGCCCTTGGAGGGTGTTGACAAAGTCCTGTGTCTCGGGGAGATGCCAGGTGATGAGCGGCGCCAAGGCCAGCATGGCACCAAGTAGCGCGAGGAAAGCGATGGCTGCCGCCGCCGCAGGTTCTCGTCGTGCCCACTGAAGAAACTTTCGAAGGCGGGAAGCTTGTGCCGCCTCATTGGATAATCCAGGCTGTCTCGCGGCGTTGACTGTCGTGGTCATGTTGGGCTCCTCAGGTCCGGATCCGTGGATCAATCAGCCGGTAGGAAAGGTCGACCAGAAAGTTCACGAAGACGACAATCACGACCATCACCAAGACGACGCCTTGGACGACGGGAAAGTCAAGGTTGAACGTGGAAGCAACGATGAGGCTTCCCAATCCTGGAATGCCAAAGACTGCCTCAATGACGACGGTTGCTCCGAGAAAGCGATTGACCAGCAGACCAAAGGTCGTGGCAATCGGGATGCCAGCGCTCCGCAGGCCGTGGACCCACATAATTCTATTCTCGCTGAGGCCTTTTGCCCGGTGAGTACGAATGAAGTCTGAATTCAGAACACCGATCAGAGCACTTCGCGTCTGCCGTGCGAGTTCGGCGGCCCCGACGGCTCCGAGGGCTATGGATGGCAGCAGGGCGTGCTGAACTGCCTGCCAGGGATTCTCCGTAATGCCGACTGAACCAGTGGCCGGCAGCCAGTCCAGCTTGAGACTGAACACCGCCACCAGCAGCATTCCCAGCCAGAAGTTGGGCATCGCCACGCCCAGAGTCGAGATGCCGGTGATCACGGAATCGCTGAGCCGTTCAGCGCGGCGGGCCGCCGCAACGCCGAGAGGCAGCCCGATCACCAGGGAAAAGATGAGTGCACCAACAACGATCGTGAGTGTGGCTGGCATTCGACGGGTGATCTGCTCAACGATCTCACCCTGGTTCAACAATGATGTACCAAGGTCTCCTTGGAGGACGCCCACAAGCCAGTGGATGTACTGGGCAAAAAACGACTCATTGAGCCCGAGCTGTTCGCGAATTGCATCCAGACGCTCTGGCGTTGCGTACTCACCGGCGATCACCACCGCGGGGTCGCCAGGGATGAGTTGGAGAAGGGCGAAGACGACGAACGATGCAAGCAGCATCGTTGGAACCAGGGTAACTAGTCGTCTGAGAATGAACCGACCCATCTCCGACTCCTTTCATTTGTCCGTATTGCGTTCCGATAATTTGGCGTGCGATGTGAATGACGCACCGCTCCCGTCCCACGAGCTCAGGGGATTTGGTCGGGGACGGGGCAGTGCTGTCAAACTCTGGTGGTCAGGTCAGCTGCCAAAAGGGCAGGCTCACCCGGACCTGGTTCTGCTGGCTATTCCGTGAGTCAGATGTAGGCAAACTTCGGCTTGGCCAGAAGGTTCGGGACATATCCCTGCACGGTGTCGCGGTAGACGGCAAAGTCGGGCGGGTAGGCCAATGGGACGTACAGCGCTTCGTCGGCAATGATTCGTGACGCTTCGCCAAAAGCTTCAGTTCGCTCACCCTGATCAGAGACTGCTCGGGTCTTTTGAAGCGCTGCTTCGAGACCTGGCGCCTCGTAGGCGGCGGCGTTGAAGTACCCGCCCATGCCGAACAGCAACGAATAGGTGAGCGACGGATCGGGACGACCAGTCCACGCTGCCAAGTAGGCGTCGTAGTTCTTATCGTTGAAGAAGGCTGCAGTCGCCTGCGGCACCTCCGTGGCCGTGATGTTCATCGTCACGCCAACATCTGCGAGCTGCTGCTGGAGGACCTCAGCGCGGCGAACGTCCGGATCAGCTGTCCAACCGACAACTTCGATCGTGAGTCCATCGGCATAACCCGCTTCTGAAAGCAGTTCACGTGCCTTCTCCGGGGTGTAGCCATAGGTCGGAACCTGGTCAGCAGGGAATGCCCAGTGCGCAGAAGGGATGGGGTGCCACGCCACTTCGCCGGTACCGAACTGCGTAGCCTGGAGATACGAGTCACGGTCGATTGCGTAATTCATCGCCTGTCGGACACGAACATCATCGAACGGTGGACGGCCATTGTTCGTGTAGAACTCGTAATGAAACAAGCCTGCGCTTTGGTTGTTGACGATGCCATCTTCGTTCTCGACCCGTGCAAGCTGGGTTGGGTCAACGTTGAACGTGAAGTCCTGCTGACCGGAAAGAACGGCATTGATGGCGGTGTCGCGGTCGATGATGATGCTGAACACAATCGAGTCGAGGTGGGCGGGATCGCCCCAGTAGTTGTCGTTCCGCTTGACCGTGACCGACTCGCCGGTCAGCCATTCGTCGAACTGGAATGGCCCGGTTCCGACAGGATTCTGACCGAAACCATCCGGGTCGGTGTTAAAAGCTGTTGGTGACACCATCATGCCGGCGCGGTCAGACAAGATCAGCGGTAGCGCCGTATCGGGCTGAGTCAGGTTGATCTGCACGGTGTACTCGTCGACAACGTCCACGGTGTCGACGTTGATGAGGTCGCCAGCGATGTTCGATTTCTCCCATGTCTTGGATCGCTCAAGGTTGGCCTTCACGGCCTCGGCATTGAAGGCGGTGCCATCGTGAAAGCTGACTCCCTCGTTCAGGTTGAGTACCAAAGTGGTTTCGTCGGTGAACTCCCACGACGAAGCGAGACCAGGTAGGGCCTCAAGTGTCTCGGGCACAAAGTTCACCAAGGTGTCGAACATCGGATACAGGTAGATGTGGTCATATCCAGAGTTGCCTGCGGCCGGATCAAGTGTGGTCGGTGCCGTAGGGTGGGCCACTCTCAGCGTCCCACCTTGTACCGGGTCGCCTTCAGCGGGGGTTTCCGCACTCGTTGAATCTCCGCCAGCCGAACTATCTGTGTTTGCGTCCGTGTTTTCTGTGTTCGCGTCCGTGCTTTCTGTGTTCGCGTCCGTGCTTTCTGTGTTCCCGTTTGTGGTTTCGCCACCGTTGGAGTCGTTAGCTGTACTTCCGTCGCTGCCGCACGCGACAAGCAGGACGCTGACGGCAACGAGGGCAGCCAGCCTGGTACTGCTCTTACTTCGTACGACTTTCGTTGTCTTTCCTAGCAATGAAGTCTCCTTTGATGATGGTGTTCACAGTGAATCCGCACCTGCCAGGGCCTTATCCCCGGCACGTTCCGGCTAACTACCGACCGATGTACGGCCAGAATTTGACGCTCCGAGTTGGATCTGGCCCGCAAAATGACAAGCCACCCAGTGGCCGGGTGACACCTCCCGCCATTCAGGAACCTCGGCGGAGCAGCGGTCTTCGGCATAGGGACATCTCGTCCGAAAGCGGCACCCGCTGGGAGGGTCGATGGGACTGGGAATGTCACCTTGAAGGTGCACCCGCTCATTGGTCCGGAGATAGCTCGGGAGCGCCACAGGTTGCGCCTTGATCAGCGCATCCGTATACGGATGCGCTGGATGATCGATGATCTCATCGATCGAGCCCAGTTCCATGAACTGCCCGAGATACATGACGCCTATCCGATCGGCGATGTGTGCCACCACGCTCAGGTCATGTGTGATGAAGAGGTAGGCAAGACCGAACTCTGCTTGGAGTTCGGCAAAGAGGTTCATGATGTCCGCCTGCAGAGCCACATCAAGTGCCGAGACTGGCTCGTCACAAAGCATCAGATCAGGCTGAAGCGAGAGTGCCCGGGCGATCGACACCCGTTGCTTCTGTCCCCCCGAGAGCTCGTGCGGGTAGCGCTTCGCATGGCTCTCGGTCAGACCGACGCGTTCGAGGAGTTGCAGGGCGTGCTCACGTTGGTCAGCGGTGCAACCCACTCTTTGAACTCGCTGCGGCTCGCAGACGCTTTGCCAGATAGTCATCCGAGGATCGAGTGCGGAGTGCGGATCCTGAAACACCATCTGGATATGGCGTCGCATCTCACGGCGCTGAGTCATCGACAGATCGAAAACTGATTGCCCTCGGAACCACACCTTGCCCGCTGTCGGTTCGACGAGCTGAGCGACAGCCCGACTCACGGTCGACTTGCCGGAGCCTGACTCTCCGATCACTCCGAGTGTTTCACCCGGGAAGACATCGAAACTCACACCGTCAACTGCGCGGACCTTTGATTTACGTGATCCGCTGACCGGGTAGTGGACTTTAAGGTCCTCGACCCTCAGCAATGGCTCCAGGGTCGAGACTCCATTCATGGCCCCGGCAGTCACTGCACCGCTCCCGCGAGCTGCAACTCATCATGGCGCCAGCAACGCACGCCGCGACAACCAACCGAGCGCATCGGCTGATATTCAGCGCAAGCCTCTTCTGCGAACTCGCAGCGGGCCATGAATCGACATCCGATGGGCATCTCGGCCAGCCCCGGCACCCGACCAGGGATTGACCGGAGCTTCAGGCCCCTCGTCTCAACCCGCGGGATTGCCTGCAACAGAGCCGATGTATAGGGATGCTTTGGTTCGCTCAACAGGTCATCCACAGGCCCGTGCTCAACGGCCTCACCGGCGTACATCGTGATGGCACGCTGACAGGACTCGGCCACCACCCCGAGATCGTGCGTGATGAGCAGAATGGCCATCCCGGTGTCGCGGTTCAATTCCAGCAGCAGATCAAGGATCTGCGCCTGAATAGTGACGTCCACAGCAGTTGTGGGCTCGTCAGCGATCAATAGACGTGGTTCGCACACGATCGCCAATGCGATCATCACGCGTTGGCGCATGCCACCTGAAAGTTGGTGCGGATACTCGCCGTAGCGACGCGCTGGTAGCGGGATTCCCACCTGTTCGAGTGCTTCGATCGCCGCCACTTTCGCTGCTTTGCGAGACATTTTTCGGTGAACCCGCAGACTCTGCGCTATTTGATGGCCCACAGGGAACAGAGGATCAAGCGCCGTCATCGGCTCCTGAAAGATCATCGCCACGTCGCGGCCACGAATTGACCGAATCTCTTTCGGTGACAGCGACAGCAGGTCAATACCGTCAAGCAATACCTGCCCTTCGACGACCGCTGGCGGCGACTTTAGCAATTGAAGCAACGAGAGAGCTGAGACCGATTTACCACTTCCGCTCTCACCCACCATCCCGAGTGTCTCGCCCGGAGCAATAGTGAACGAGAGGTCGCGAACCGCCTGGACATCGGTGGTGCGGTTGCGAAAGTAAACGTTCAAGTTTCGCACCTCGAGCAACGGTCGAATTCCACCGTCTTTCGATGCTTGCAGGTCCTCGGAGATGGCTAAACCCGAGCCACGAGATGGCAATGCCATTCTTATCTCCCCTCTTTCGTTTCAGTCGCTGGCCCCCAGACGACGTCTCCAACACTCGCGAGTTGTGAACCTGATGTCAAGTGTAATTTTGGATTCCACGGAACGTCAGCGGCTCGGTCTGAAGGAGATCGAGGCCGTGAACACGCGATCGAAGCGTCACTGGCCGAGGCCGAGCGGGAAAACTCATGTTGCGAGGGATCGCTAAAGACTTGTCCACAGCCGTTTATCGGCCCGGGCGCGGTTGGAATACCTGGCCTGATCATGAGCTTGACCACCAGCTGATTGTCGGCGTGTGCCGTCACAGTTTGGCCAAACTTCGACCTGGACCGGAACCGAACGCTCCCCAAGTTGACGAGAAGCTCTTTGCCCGCTCTGGCAGAAACCGTCATTGATGTTGACACCGACAATCACGCCGCACCAGCCCTGAACGCAGGTACTCAAGCATCAATCGAACGATCCACCGTCAATGCCGACCCGACGACGACGAGGCGCTGCTGTCGTTCGCTGGCCAGAATTCAGGCCTCCGGTGTGGGCGATCCAAGACGCCAACGGCTGCGGCCCGGGTCTAGCTGTACTCGGTCATGAGGTTGGTGACAGTCGGCTGATGGGTGTTTGACCTTTGAGTCCGTGGTGTCGCCGCTGGTGGTTGTAGCGGTGCAGGAAGTCTGGCAGAACCGCTGAGCGTGCTGCGTTGGTCTCGTAGATCTGTCGGTAGGCCCACTCGGTTTGCAGGGTCCTGTTGAAGCGTTCGACCTTGCCGTTCTGCCATGGGCAGTGCGGTCGGATGAACTTGTGAGAGGCGCCGATCCCGTCGATCAGCTCGGCGAGACGGACCGTCTTTCGGTAGCTCCAGTGGTTGTCGGTCATGACCCGTTCGATCGTGATCCCGTGACCTTTGTAAAACTCGATGGCACGCTCGAAGAACCCGGCGCAGGTCTCGCCCTTCTCATCGTCGTGGATCTCGGAATACGCGAGACGTGTGTGGTCATCGACGATCGAATGGACGTAGTCGAAACCGATCTTGGCTTTCTTCTTCGCAGCGGTGGAGCCCATCTTTCGGCCGTGGGCCTTCCAGCCGCCGCCGGGCGGGATGCGCCCGAGTTTCTTGACGTCCATGTGAACCAGTTCGCCCGGCCGGTCGCGTTCGTAGCGGATCGCGGTGGTCTTGGACGTGCGGATCACGTCACCGGTCAACGGGTCGCACTCGAACAAACGGGGGACGCCGTTGCGGCGAAGGATTCGAGTGATCGTGCGCGCTGGAACATCAACCTCGTGACACAGTTGGTCGGGTCCGCAGCGATGCTCACGACGCGCTGCCAGCACCTGTTCTTCGACCTCCGGTGAGGTCTGGTTCGCGATCAGATGCGGGCGCGACGTGCGGTCATGAAGACCATCGACGCCTTCGGCATCGAAGCGGTCGCGCCACTTCGTTGCGCACTGACGAGAGACGCCGGCGGCCTTCGCGACGTGCGAGACGGGCTGGCCGTCTTGGATGCGTTCAACGAGCAGCAGGCGGCCATGGATCGTGAGTCGGGCATTACGGTGAGACATGAGGACCTCTCGGTTTTTGTGAAGCGGCAAACTCCACATCAGCCGAAGGTCCTCACCTACGTCAAACCGTCACCAACGTCCTGGCCGAGTACATCTAGCAGCAATACCGTTCAGTTAGTACTTCAGTCGTGTAGTTTGGGTGGATGCCTCGTGCTGGTTGGGTGAAGCCGGAGTCGCCTCGGCGGTTGTCGGATCTGGTGTCGGTCGGGTTGATGACGCAGGTGTTCCCGCC
>NZ_JBDNIJ010000165.1:0-9312 GCF_041688325.1 Ilumatobacter sp. | reverse complement strand
GCCGCTTCGGTGACGACATCACGATCTACGGGCCCGACGACGTCGAGTTGCGCGGCGGCGTGTTCAGCTTCACATTCCGCGACATTCATCCGCACGACGTCAGCCAGGTCCTTGACGAACGCAACGTGTGCGTGCGCGCCGGCCACCACTGCGCCAAGCCGCTGATGCAGAGCCTCGGCGTCAACGCAACGACTCGCGCCAGCATCTACCTCTACAACGACACCGCCGACATCGACGCTCTTGCCGACGGCCTCAACGACGCAACCGATATCTTCGGCCTCTGAGCCGTTCAGCTTCCGGGAGAAACCACCATGTCAGGACTCGAAGATCTCTACCGCGAGATCATTCTCGATCACTACCGCACACCGCGTAACCGTGGCGAGCTCGATCCACCAGCCATCAAGGCCGAGGGGCACAACCCCTTGTGCGGCGACGAGATCACCGTCTACCTTTCGATATCCGGTGAGGGCGACGACGCTGTCATTGAAGACATCAAGGTCGGCGGCCAGGGATGCTCGATTTCGCAGTCGTCGGCATCAATGATGAGCCAGTCGATGAAAGGCAAGTCCGTTGCCGAGAACCGCGCCCTGGCCCGCCGCTTCAAAGCGCTGATGGGCATCGACGGCGTCGAGCCACAAGACGGCGACGACGCCATCGATCTCGGCGATCTTGAAGCGCTCGAAGGCGTCATGAAATTCCCGGTCCGCATCAAGTGCGCTGTGCTCAGCTGGAACACGGTCCTGCAGGCGCTCGACAGCGGCGGCGGCACCACCTCAACCGAATAAGTGCGCATGGGGTCAGGCCCCTTTCGCAACTCTGTGACACCCGACAGGCAAGATTGGGCTATGCCTCGGCCTCCTCGACCTGACCTGCACGGCGCTTGGTACCACGTCATCAACCGTGGAGCCGATCGACAGGACATCTTCAGTTGCGACGCCGACTTCGCCTACTTCGAGTCGCTGATGGCCGACGCGGTGGCAACCCACGGCATCGAGATTCACGCGTACGCGTTAATGAACAACCACTTCCATCAGCTCATGCATTGTCCCGAGGGAGGTGTGTCTGCAGCGATGAAAGACATCCAGTCGGTCTACGTGGGGTCGTACAACCATCACCACGACCGAACCGGGCCCATGTTCGAAGGGCGCTTCACTTCCCACCTGGTCAACGGACCGACGGCGCTCCACCTCACCGGGCGTTACATTCATCGAAATCCGCTCGACATCGTGCCGGGCCATTCGTTGGCGCTCTATCGGTGGTCGAGTTTTCGGCACTACGCCACCGGATCTGTTGCTCCGAAATGGTTAACAACCATCGAACTGGACGGGCAATTCCAGAACCGATCCACCTACGAGCGGTACGTGCTCACGAGCCACCCGAGCGACAAGCAGGCGGAGCGGCTTGGCAGCCCCGCCGCACTCGGCCAGGTCGACGCGATGGACGAACTCGTCGCTGCAATCTGTGGGGTTGCGGTCGAGAACCTCCGACTTCGCAACCACAACAACACGGCTCGGCTGCTCGCAATAACGCTGGCCGTCGAGCTCCGAATACTTAGGTCAGATGATCTCGCTACTCACTACGAGTTGGGCAGCGCTGGTTCGGTGCGGGCAACAGCCCGTCGAGGTCGGGTGCGACTCGCCGACGACCCTGCGTTTGCGGCGCTGCGACACGCTGTACTTGCCGGCCGATTCGACAGAGTTGCGAAAGGGGCCTGACCCCATGCGTAACTACTTGCGGAGGTCGGTGACTTCTCCGCCGCTCGCGCGAACAAGTTCGTTCGGCTCGATGGCGAAGACGTCGTTCCAGGTTCCCGCTGCTGCCCAAACCTCGTCGTAGGCGAGGAGGTCTGGGTCGATGAACACCCGCAGCGGATTCGTGTGGCCGAACGGCGGCACGCCGCCAATCGGATAGCCAGTGCTCAGTCGAACGGCATCAGCATCGACTCGCTTGCACTTTGCTGCACCGGCCGCGGCTGCCAACAACTTCTCGTTCAGTTGGTTCTTACCGCTGACGTAGGCCAACACCAGCTCGAGCTCGTCGGCATCTGACGCGACGCCAAAGATCAAACTCTTGACGATCTGACCGACATCGACGCCGATGGCGTCAGCAGCATCTTGCGCCGTCTTCGCGCCCTGCGCGAAGTGCCGCGGCTGCACGTCGACGCCAAGTTCGCGCCCGGCGTCGATCACCCGGATGACGTTGCGGTGCGGTGCTTCACTCATCCGAGGGAACCGTAGCGGGGCCGGCAGCGGCGAGGAACAGCACACCGATCACACAGAGCCCGCCCGCAACGCTGTAGGGCAACCGATACGAACCCGACACGTCGTACAACCAGCCGAGCAGCAGCGGCCCACCGGCCACACCAACAATCGCAATGAACTGGGACCGGCTGTAGATCTTCGGATAGTCGGCGACTCCGAAGCGTTCAGCGAGCAGCAGCGGCTGCAGCATCAACAGGTTGCCAATCGTCAGACCAAACAGGATGATCGACACGAAGATCAGCGGTGTCGACGTCGCGAACGCAAGAGCAACAAGCGCCACACACTGGAGTGCGGCGAGCACCACGGTCAGCTTCGCCATCTCGACCACCTGCGTCGCGCGGCCACCGATCAAACGAGCGATCACCGACGTGGCAGCGAGAGCCGTCAACGCAAACCTGGCAGTGGAAGGATCGGTCCGGCCTTCGACGAGCTTCACCAACTGCTGGATGCCACCGACCTGCGAGCCGAGGCAAAGGACATAACCAATGGTGATTGCTTTGTAAAATCGGGTCTGGACCGCTTCTTCGAACGACACTCCAGGGAGCGCTTCGACGGCCTGGCCGACCGTGCGTCGAGCACCGTCAGGTGACCATCCGGCCGCAATCGGATCGGGCTTCACGAGGAACCAAGTGATCGGAACAACGCCGATGACAAACAGTAAACCGAGCCACGGCGTCGTTGCTGCAAGGCCGTCTTCGTCGATGAAGCGCTTCACGAACGGGGTGATGATGATGCCACCGGCCGACAGGCCAGTCGATGCAACCGACAATGCGACGGCCCGCTTCTGATGGAACCAGCGCGTCACGATGGTGGTCGTCGACACCAAACCAGCGCCCGCATACCCGAGTGCAAACAGGGCGTACACGAGGAACAGCTGCCATTGGGTCTCTACTTGACCGAGCAGCGCCAACGCTCCACCTGCAATCACACCGCCACCCATGATCACGTAACGCGCGTCGTAGGCAGCGATTAGTCGAGCAACCCACAGGCCAGCGACACCACCCACGACGAAGAACACGGTGACCCCGAACGAGATGGATCCGAGCGACCAGCCCCGCTCGTTGCTGAACGCATTGAGGTAGACCGCCAGGCCGTAGAACGCGAACCCAGAGTTGACCGTGAGCACGATGAAGCAGCCAGCAACGACCCACCAACCCGGGAATCGACCGGTGCTCGCAGCCTCGCCAACCTTCGTCTCAACTGAGGAGGTCATCGATGTCGGCCGCAAGCCGACGATCCCTGTCTGTGACGGTGTTCCCTGCGTCATGGCTCGTCAGCGCGATGCTGACCCGGTTGTACACGTTCGACCACTCGGGATGATGATCTTGTGTCTCAGCGAGCAGTGCCACCCGAGTCATGAACGCGAACGCTTCCGAAAAGTCACCGAACGTGAAGTCACATTCGAGTCGTCCGTTGGATTCACGCCATGACATGCCGCGACCGTAACGAAGTGAGTTCGTTGCAACGTTGCTGGCCGGTTGACCGGCAGAAATATCGACTGGCCTACGAGACCAGTTTGATCAGGGCTTCTTGCGGAAAAGACGCTTGAATATTCCGCGCCGATGCTGGGCCGCGGCTCGCTCGGCCTCCACTTCGGCCCGTACATCAGCACCGATCGAGTTGAGGATGTTTTCTGCTGCATCAAGCACCGCTGCAGCCGATCCGTCATCAAGGCTTTTGGGCTCCGGAGGCGTCGGCGGCACAATAAGCGTGCCGTGTGTCCACGCGGCATCGGCGAGGCGCCGCTCGTAGCCAGAGCAATTCTCCGGGCACCGCCACGGAGCATCAGGAGCCAGATCGAGGTTGCACTTCCTGACCGTGTCACCGTTCGGGTACGACCGACTCTCGAAGTTCTTGCACTCGGTCCGCATCGGCATACAGGCGAGGCTAGAGCGAACGGGTGGCGCTTCGCATTCAGAGGTCGGGTCGCCGAGCATTCGAAGGCGAACAAAGAGCGAACGGGTGGCGTTTGCGCATTCAAGAGGTCGGGTTGACCAGCATTCGAAGGTGGCAGGTGAGCGAACGGGTGGCGCCGGGGATTGAAGAGGGACCGTCAGCGAGGAACGAGCTGTCGCAGCCCGATCAATTCCCGGCGACAGGACCCGAGAGCGGACAACGCGCCGAAGAGCAGGTCACCCGACCGACCCCTCCATTTGGAGTTCGATCAGGCGGCTCCATTCGACCGCATACTCCATCGGGAGCGTTCTCGTGATCGGTTCGATAAAGCCGTTGACGATCAGGCCCATTGCCTGCTCCTCGGAGAGGCCACGGGACATCAGGTAAAACAGCTGCTCGTCGGTGATCTTCGAGGCTGTCGACTCGTGGCCGATCTGAGCGTCAGGTTCGCTGATCTCCGTGAACGGGAACGTCTCAGACATTGAGTGCTCGTCGAGGATGAGTGCATTGCATTCGACGTGGCTCTTCGCGCCGACCGCACCTTCGTCGACACGCACGAGGTCGCGGTACGTGGTGAACCCGCCATCTTTGCTCATCGACTTCGAGACGATCTTCGAGGTCGTATTCGGGGCGGCGTGCACCATTTTGGCGCCGACATCCTGGTGCTGGCCCCTACCTGCGTAAGCAACCGACAACACTTCGCCGGTGGCGCCAGCGCCAACCAGGTACACCGACGGGTACGTCATGGTGAACTTGGAACCAATGTTGCCATCGATCCATTTCATGTGACCGCCGGCTTCGACTCGCGCCCGCTTCGTGACAAGGTTGTAGACGTTCGGCGACCAGTTCTGGATGGTCGTGTAGGTGACGTCGGCATTCGGCTTCACGGCGACCTCGACGACCGCGCAATGCAGCGCTTCCTTCGTGTACACCGGGGCCGAGCACCCTTCGATGTAGTGCACCTTGGAGCCTTCATCGGCAATGATCAGCGTGCGCTTGAACTGGCCAGCGCTTTCGGAGTTGACCGACAAGTAGGTCTGCAGCGGCATCTCGACGTCGACACCCGGCGGGACATAGATAAACGAGCCACCCGACCAGACCGCGGTGTTGAGTGCCGCGAACTTGTTGTCGCCCGGCGGGACGATCGTGCCGAAGTAGTCCTTGACCAGGTGCGGGTGCTCGCGCAGGGCAGTGTCCATGTCGCAGAACAGGACCCCCTGCTTCTCCAAGTCATCGCGGTTCTTGCGGTCAACGATCTCGGACTCGGACTGCGCTCCGCGAAGTTCGTCCGACTCGGAGACCTGCTCGCCCTGGGGACCGCGGTAGTAATAAATGTCCTGAAAATCGATGTCGGGCATGTTGACCGCGAACCATTCGGTCATCGGCTTCTCGTCGAACAAATCGAACAAGCTGAGTGAACGGAGACGCATCTCAGTCATCCAGTCGGGCTCGCCGTTACACCAGGCAATCTGTTCTACAACGCCCCGGTTGATGCCCTTGTCGGGCTCGAAGGCGGAGGGCACGGGCGACCTACCGACTCAGGCGGCAGCGCCGTCGGCAGCGAACTCGGCCACGGGGACGTCGACCTCGATGAAGATGCACTCGCCGGGGCAGGCCTCAGCAGCATGGACGACGTCGGCGATGTTCCGATTGCTGACCCAGGCGAGGCTGCCGGAGCCGCCGGGGTCGTTGAGCGGCGCACGGTCTTGGGCGACGTAGGCGATCCCGTCTTCGAGTTGGATGAAGACGTCAGGGCAGTGGTCGACGCAGAGGCCGTCGCCCGTACAGAGGTCTTGATCGATCCAAACTCGCATAACGTGACCGAACGGTAGCGCTGCGGCCCTACATTGGCTCGATCGTGAACGTAGACAATTCCAAGAACAATCGTCACACCGGCGCTCCGGCAGGCGCTCCCGTTGCACCTCGACGGCCCCACGTTTGGGACCGGCCGACGGGGCCCGTCGATGACCAGTTTGCCTGGATGCTCGATATCGAGGACCAGGAGTTTCTCGCCCATCTCGCCGCCGAGAACACCTACAGCGACGCCTACTTCGAGCCGCACGCCGAGACGATCGAGACGCTGTATTCCGAGATCAAGTCGCGAGTGCAAGAGTCCGACATGTCGACCCCGGTACGCAACGGCGACTGGTGGTACGTGGCACGGACCGAAGAGGGCCTGAGCTATCCGGTCCACCATCGCGGGCCGACGATGGACACGGCCACCGAGATCGTCCTCTTCGACGAGAACATCGAATCTGCCGGGCACGACTACTTCGACCTCGGCGCACTTGACGCATCCCATGACCACCGGTCATTCGCCTGGTCGATCGACACAGCGGGCGATGAGCGCTACCAGTTGCAGATCCGCACCTTCGCCGACGACGGATCGTTCGTCGATAGCGACGAAGGCATCGACAAAATCGCGAACGCCGGCACTGCCTGGTCGGCCAATGGTTCGTCGCTCTTTTACGTCCGCCCAGACGACCAAGAGCGACCCTTTCAGGTCTGGCGCCACAGTGTCGGCGACCTCACGACCGATGCCGACGAGTTGATCTTCGAGGAACTCGACGAACGATTCTTCGTCGCGATCGGTGAGACCCGTTCAAACGAATGGATCATTATTCACTCTGCGAGCAAGACAAGCGCTGAGGTTCGCCTGGCTCCGTCGGACCTCTCGGCCCCGTTTACCATCGTCCGGCCACGTCGGGATGACATCGAGTACCAGGTCGACCATTGGGGCGACCGGTTCGTGATGACGACCAACGACGCCGCTGTCGACTTTCGTGTTCTCACGGCGCCGCTCGACTCCGACTGGACCACTGCCGAAGCGTGGTCCGAGTTGATCGCGCATATCCCCGGGCTGCGGATCAGTGGCGTCGAAGCATTCGCCGGGCATATCGTCGTGCACGAATGGGCCGACGCCCAGCCCCGGCTGCGCATTCTCTTCCGCGACGACGCGCTCCCGGAACGGACCGTCGAACTCGGTGTTGCACCACACGACGTTGACCTCAGCGCGAACCCGGAGTGGGACTCCGACACGATCCGGTTCGTCACCACCTCCATGGTCATGCCACCGTCGCTGTTCGAAGAACACGTGGCGACCGGTGAACGCGTGCTGCTTCGTCAACTCCCAACGCCCAACGTCAATCTCGAGCAGTACGTCACGCGTCGCTTGTGGGCGCCAAGTGGTGGCGACAACCCCGTCCTCGTACCACTCGACATCGTGCATCATGTCGACACACCCCTCGACGGCACGGCGGCAACGGTCCTCTACGGATACGGCTCGTACGAAGCGTCGATGGCGCCGTGGTTCTCGATCGCACGCATCTCGCTCCTCGATCGCGGCATGGTCTTCGCCCTGGCCCATCCCCGTGGCGGCGGCGAACTCGGTCGTCAGTGGTACATCGATGGCAAGTTGCTCAACAAGCAGCACACGTTCGACGACATGATTGCCTGCAGCGAGCACCTGGTCGACGTCAAGATCACTGCTCCTGACCGCCTAGCGATCCGCGGCGGATCCGCCGGTGGCCTGCTGGTTGGAGCGTGCATGACGCAGCGACCGGACCTCTACGCGAGCGTCGTTGCTGAGGTCCCGTTCGTCGACATCGTGTCAACAATGAGCGACCCGACGCTGCCCCTCACCGTGACCGAATGGGAGGAGTGGGGCGATCCTCGCTCTGAACCGTTCGCGTCGATCATGGCTGCTTACTCCCCCTACGACAACACGGTCGCTGCCGACTACCCGGCCTTGTTCGCCACCGCCGGCTTGAACGACCCGCGGGTCGGCGTCCACGAGCCCGCCAAGTGGGTGGCGCGTCTCCGCGAGGTCGCGACCGGCAACGCCCCGATCGTCTTGCGAATCGAAATGGGAGCGGGCCATGGCGGCCCCACCGGCAGGTACGACGCCTGGCGTGACGAAGCTCGCACGCTCGCCTTTCTGCTTGCCACCGTCTAGATTCACGGCCGAGTCAGGCCGAGTCAGGCCGAGTCAGGCCACGTTTGCCCGGTCTGCGACGTGCCACCAAATCCGACGGCAGGTGTCACCTCAGGTGCGTCACCTTGTCGGCGTTTTGGGACACCCTTCGGCTGCCTTCGAGCCGGCGATACGGGGCACTTGACCGAGGAATATCTGCTGGCGTGCGCTCGGGGATACCGGCGCTGGCGCTGCCCGGCGCTGAGCATTATGGAGGGCTGATCGCACTCAACACGGGCCGACCACACGGGCATTCAGCCAAGGCCAGCTCGCTTCCGGCGTCGAATTGGAGCGTCTAAGATTTCGAGATGCCTCAAGCCGAAGCCAATGGAATCACACTCGAGTACGACGTCAGGGGCGACGGCGAGCCGCTGCTTCTCGTGATGGGTCTGGGTGAGCAGTTGATCGGCTGGACCGATGAGTTTGTTGATCTCTTCGTCGACGAAGGATTCAAGGTCATTCGGTTCGACAACCGCGATATTGGCCTCTCGACGCAGGGAACCTGGACGCCTCCGAAGCTCGCGAAGACGTTGACGGCGATGATCACGCGACGGCCGTTGAAGGGTGTCGGCTATACCGTCGTCGATATGGCTGACGATGCAGCCGGGCTGCTCGACGCGCTGGGCATCGAGTCGGCCCACGTCGTTGGTCTCTCAATGGGCGGCATGATCGTGCAGGAGTTGGCGATCAATCACCCCACCCGGGTGCGCAGCATGTGTTCGATCATGTCCAACGTCGGCGACCGCAAGAGCGGTGGGATCAAGGCGTCATTGGCGAAGAATGTCGTGCGGCGTCCCGCGTCGACGAGGGAGAACGCTGTCGATGAAAACGTGAGGTTGTTCGGGCTGGTCTCGGGTCCGCATTTCGACGCTGATGAGCATCGCGTGCGAGCTGCGGCGGCGGTTGAACGAAGCTTCACTCCGGATGGCTTCGACCGGCAAGCCGCGGCGATCGCCGGAACTCGTGATCGCACCGAGTTGCTCGGAGCGGTGACCGCGCCGACACTTGTCATTCACGGACTTGTGGATCCGCTCGTCAAGCCGAGCGGCGGCGTCGCTACAGCGATGGCTATTCCAGGTTCGCGTTTGCTCGCGCTCCCCGACATGGCCCACGACCTCCCGCAGCCGCGACTGCACGAGATCCGTGACGCGATCCTCGCCAATATTCGCCGAGCGTCCTAGT
>NZ_JBDNIJ010000164.1:0-15500 GCF_041688325.1 Ilumatobacter sp. | reverse complement strand
TGAATGCTGGCGCGTCTCGCGATTCAATGGGGATGATGCGTCGTCTGTGGATTGCCCTCGTCGTTCTGACGGCTGGGTGTGGCGCAAGCGGCACCATGACTGGTCCAGCACCTGCGGCGCTTCCAATGGCTCTATCGACCGTGCCAGGTGTCGGTTCGCTGCCGGATACCATCCCACCTGGTGGTCTGCAGGGCGGCAGCGCCAATGGGGCGCTCGAACCGCTCGTCGTCATCACTCGACCGGTCACTGCCGACGGCGTCATTGCCCAGCAGATCGGTGAACTGGTCGGGAGCAACCGTCTGTTGATGATCGGCGATTCGATCCTTGCCGGTACCGAGACCCGCTACGGCGGCGAGATGTGCAGGGGGCTGAACGCGCTCGGGTGGACTGTCGAAGTCGCCGCTGAGCCAGGTCGTTTCGTCGAGTTCGGTGTCAAGGTTGCCGAGCGACTGATACCCAAAGCGCCCGAGCCCGGTGCCGAGCGGTCCGACAACGACTGGGACGCAGTTGCGGTGTTCCTCGGGAGCAACTACAACGGCAATCAGGAGAACTACGACGCGGAGATGCGCAAAATTCTTGACCGTGCCGCGTCCCGTCCGGTTCTGCTGTACACCGTGAGCGAGTATCGACCGAGCTACCGCGAAGTAGCCGATGTCATCCATCAACTCGTCGCGGACTACGAGAACGTCACGCTGATCGACTGGGCCCAGGCCGCAAAGACGCCCGGAGTGCTCGGCCCCGATGGCCTGCACCCGACGAACGCTGGCGAGCAAGTACTCGTTGATCTCACGGGTGCTGCACTGGGCCGAGCCCCTGATGGTGTGGTCACCTGCATCGGCTCGCAGTTCCTCGATGACTCGGCGATCGGCCAGGGCAACGGCACACCCAACACGGGTGACGCGCCGATCGACGAGTCCAGCTCCGGCGGGACGTCAACGACAGGCGGCGGATCGACTTCGGGGGCTACCACGACGACTCAACCTGGAAACTCGACTGGCGGTGGGACAGGTGGGTCAACCACTGCTGGTGGCACGACTGCCGGTGGAACGGACTGGTCGACCACGGATGGCGGCACGACGGATGGCGGCACGACGACGGATGGCGGCACGACGACGGGTGGAACCGCTACGACGGGTGGAACCGCTACGACGGGTGGGACCGCTACGACGGGCGGAACGACGACTGGCGGAACGGACTGGTCGACCCCGGATGGCGGCACGACCACTCCGGCGACCACGACAGCTCCGGCGACCACGACAGCTCCGGCGACCACGACAGCTCCGGCGACCACGACAGCTCCGGTGAGCACAGCGGCTCCTCTCACAGCGACCGACGGCTGAATCAGGCGCCGCGGAGCGACATGGCGCCGCTGAGATTTCTCAGCACGGTGAAGCCGGCGAGGAGGAGTGCAGCGCTCACGTATGCCGCTGGTCTGATGCGGCGGATGAACGTTGGGACACCCCGGCCGGTGGCGACCATCAGCCAGGTGGCCCAGAGCAGGCTCAGCACGGCGAGTACGACCGGCACGAAGGCATTGAACGAAAGTGCCTGGGCGATGTTTCCACGGAACAGGTGGTGTGTCGCACGGGTCAGCCCGCACCCCGGGCACCAGTAGCCGGTCAGCGCACGGATCGGGCACGACGTGAGGCCGCCGTTGTCGTCGCCGGGATTATCGATGACAACGTACGCAGCTGTGGAGGCGAGGCATCCCGCAACCGCCCATGGCAACGCGGCCGCCGAACCGACGAGCGACTGCTGCTCGCTTGCAAGACGTGCGATGTGGAAGCCCGACGGGGGGCGTTCAGTCGGAAACGCGAGTGACATAATTGCTCAGAGCGTTCGCGCCGAGAGCAGGGTCACCACGAACATCGACCGTAGCCTGGTCCGATGCTCCAAGCGCAGGCAATTTCGGTGGAAGTAGGTGGTCGACTCCTCGTTGAGAACGCCAGCTTCACCGTCATGCCGCGTGACAAGGTCGGCATCGTGGGACGCAATGGCGCCGGCAAGACCTCGATGTTCAAGGTGCTCGGCGGGGCCAACGAACCAAAGTCGGGTCGTGTCATCACCAAGGGCGGCTTCGGGTACCTCCCACAGGATCCCAAGATCGACTCGGCGCTCGATGGGCGTTCGTGTGTGACGCACATTCTGTCGGGCCGCGGAATCGACGACCAAGTGATGCGCATGGAGAAGCTGCGCATCGCCATGGAAGAGAACCCCGACGAGCGCAACGTCTCCCGCTACGTCAATGCCGAAGAGTCGTTCCGGACCAACGGTGGCTACGCGGCCGAGAGCGAAGCGCGGCAAATGGCGGCAGGGCTCGGTATCGAAGACGAACGGCTCGATCAGCCGATCAGCACATTGTCCGGCGGCCAGCGCCGTCGCATCGAGCTGGCTCGCATCCTGTTTGCCGGGTCCGAAGTCCTGTGCCTTGACGAACCAACCAACCACCTCGACATCGATGCCAAGATCTGGCTGCTCGGCTTCCTTCGCGAGTACAAGGGAGCGCTGCTCGTCATCAGCCATGACCTCGAACTGCTTGATGAGGCGATCACCCGCGTGATCCACCTCGACCGAGCGTCCGAGCACGCTGTCGGTGAAATCTTCGAGTACAAGGGCACGTACACCCAGTACAAGCGCGCTCGGGCCGACGACGAGACGCGCCTCGCCAAGAAGGCGCTCTTGCAGGGTAAGGAAATCGACCGACTGCAGACCGTCGTTGACCGCTTCGGTGCAAAAGCAACGAAGGCGGCGATGGCGCACAGCGTCGAGAAGCGGATTGCTCGCCTCGAAGGCGAACGAGTGCATGGCCCGCGAGCGGGCAAAACCATGTCGGTCAAGTTCCCGCCGCCGCCGAAGTGCGGCAATACCGTGATCACGGCCAAGGGGCTGTGCAAGGGATACGGCGGCCCACCGATCTTTGAAGACATCAACTTCGACCTCGGCAAAGGCGAACGCCTCCTCGTCCTCGGTTTGAACGGGGCCGGTAAGACCAGCCTGCTCCGCATCCTGGCCGGCGAAACTGAGGCCAACCTCGGCCAGTTCACGTGGGGTTATCAGGTGCACGCCGGCTACTACGCCCAGGAACATGACAACCTCAAGGTCCACGAGTCGCTCCTCGACAACATCCGTGATGCTGTCCCACCCGAGGTCCAGCTCGGCGAAACTGAACTCCGTGGGCTGCTCGGGATGTTCGGGTTGTCGGGCGAGAAAGTGTTCCAAGAATCGGGGACACTCTCCGGCGGTGAAAAGACGAAACTAGCGCTGTCGATGCTGATGGTCGGCCGGAATAACGTGCTCCTGCTCGACGAGCCGACCAACAACCTCGACCCGCCGTCGCGCGAGGCCGTGGCCTCAGCTTTGGTCGCCTGGCCTGGCGCGATCATCCTGGTCAGCCACGACGAGGAATTCGTGCGTGAACTGCAGCCCACGAAGGTGTTACTCATGCCTGACGGTGATGTTGACTATTACTCCGAGGAATGGCTCGATCTCGTCTCCATGGCGTGACCGCGACATCGTGGGTGTTGTCATGGGTGCAGCCATCGCGTTGGGTGTAGCCATCGTGTTGATGATCGCACCGCTTATTTTGACCTGAGCGTTCGGTGGGCGCGCTCGCCGTTGTCTACCGTTGGGTCATGTCAGCCATCACGCTCACCGTCGACGACCGCGGCGTTGCCACGGTCGTGGTCGATCACCCGCCGATCAACCTGATGACGACGGATGTGTTCGTCGAGTTGGCAAAGTTGACGAGCGCGCTCGCCGTCGATCCGGGTGTCCGGGTCGTCGTACTGCGATCGGCCAATCCCGAATGGTTTATTGCTCACTTCGACGTCGAGGCGATCCTCGGCTTCCCAACCGACGCACCCCCGCCGAGCGAGCTCCCCGGATTCCATCGGATGTGCGAGACCTTGCGGACAATGCCCAAGCCAACGATCGCCGTGATCGAGGGCCGCGTCGGCGGAGGCGGCAATGAAGTCGCGATGAGCTGCGATATGCGATTCGCAACACAGCAGGCTGTGTTTAATCAGCCAGAGGTTGCGCTGGGCATCATCCCCGGTGGCACTGGAACGGTGCGGTTGCCGCGCCTCGTTGGTCGGGGTCGGGCGCTCGAGATCATTCTCGGTTGCGACGACATCGACGCGGCGACTGCCGAACAGTGGGGCATGATCAACCGTGTGCTGAGGGCGACCGAGATTGACCAGTATGTCGACCGGCTTGCCGGGCGCATCGCCGGTTTTCCCAGCGAGGCGGTCGCTGCAGCCAAGGCGAGCGTTGTGCGCGCCGAACAGGAACTCGGCGATGATCTCTTCGCCGAAGCAACAGCATTCAGCAGCTTGCTCGGCAACGCCGCCTCGCGTGACGCCATGACGTCGTTTCTGGCCCGCGGTGGGCAGACACCCGAGGGCGAGCGGCGATTGGGCGCACTGGCTGGCGAGATCTCGGGCTGACCGAACGAGTACTGCAGGGGCCTGCTGCTCGGCCTACTGCTTCGAGAGCGAGACGGGCATCGACGCTTCGGAGCGCACCTTGGCGTAAAAGTCATTGCCCTTGTCGTCGACGATGATGAACGCTGGGAAGTTCTCGACCTCAATTTTCCAGATCGCTTCCATCCCAAACTCGGGGTACTCAAGGACATCGACCTGCTTGATGTTGTCGAGCGCCAAGCGTGCTGCAGGGCCGCCGATCGAACCAAGATAAAAACCGCCGTTGTCCTTGCACGAATCGGTCACCTGCTTGGATCGGTTGCCCTTGGCGAGCATCACCATTGAGCCGCCAGCCGCTTGAAACTCGGGGACGTAGGAGTCCATACGGCCCGCCGTGGTCGGCCCGAACGAGCCTGATGCGTAGCCCTCAGGCGTTTTGGCCGGGCCGGCGTAGTACACAGCATGGTCTTTCCAGTACTGCGGCATTTCTTCGCCGGCGTCGAGGAGTTCCTTGATCTTGGCGTGCGCGATGTCGCGAGCAACGATCATCGGCCCACTCAGCATGACCTGGGTCGTCACAGGGAGTTCGGCAAGGGTCGCGCGGATTTCGTCCATCGGCCGGTTGAGGTCGATGTGGACTGATGCAGTGTCGGGGAGGTCTGCGGCGCCGACGGCGGGCAGGAAGCGTGCGGGATCAGTTTCGAGTTGCTCAAGGAAGAGGCCGTCAACCGTGATCTTGCCGAGCATTTGGCGGTCAGCCGAGCATGACACCGCCATCGCGACCGGGCACGATGCGCCGTGGCGCGGGAGGCGGACGATGCGGACGTCATGGCAGAAGTACTTGCCGCCGAACTGAGCGCCGACACCGGTGTTCTGTGCGAGTTCGAGGACTTTGGCTTCAAGGTCGAGATCGCGGAACGCGTGCCCTGATGCCGAGCCGGTCGTCGGGAGCGCGTCGAGGTAGTGGGCGCTCGCCAGCTTCGCGGTCTCAACGGCGATCTCGCCAGACGTGCCGCCGATGACGATTGCGAGGTGGTACGGAGGGCACGCCGATGTGCCGATCGCCTGAATCTTGTCGAAGATCCACGGCAGCAGCGTTGCTTCGTTCAAGAGTGCCTTCGTCTCTTGGAAGAGAAAGCTCTTGTTGGCAGACCCGCCACCTTTCGCCATGAACAGGAACTTGTATGCGTTGCCGTCGACGGCGCTGATCTTGATCTCGGCCGGCAGGTTTGTTCCAGTGTTCTTCTCGGTGTACATGTCGAGCGGCGCCATTTGGCTGTATCGCAGGTTCGACGTCAGGTAGGTGTCGGCGATGCCGTTGGCGATGTGTTCCTCGTCGCCACCGCCGGTGAACACGAATTGGCCCTTCTTGCCCTTGACGATCGCCGTGCCGGTGTCCTGGCACATCGGCAGCACACCGCCGGCAGCGATCGAAGCGTTCTTCAAGAGGTCGAGTGCCACGAAGCGGTCGTTGTCGGATGCTTCGGGGTCATCGAGGATCTTCGCGAGCTGTTCGAGATGGCTCGTCCGCAGGTAGTGCGCGATGTCGCGCATGGCTTCTGCTGTGAGGCTCCGGAGTGCATCGGGTTCCACTTTGAGGAAGGTTCCCTCAGGTGTGTCGAAGGTCGAGACGCCGTCGGTGGAGACGAGCCGGTACTCGGTTTCGTCGGGCCCCAAGGGGAACATTTCGGTGTAGTCGATCTGAGCGTCAGCCATGCCGCTCAGGGTATGCGGTCACACTGTGCCTGGCACAGTGTGACCGGCCCGCCTACTCGATTTGGTCTACTTGATCAGGTACACGAAGTCGGTCTGCTCGTCGACTTGGTCGAGGGAGATCGGGGTGCCGCCCTTGAAGACCGAGTCGAGGAACGAGACGGCGAAGGTGTTGGTGATCGCCTGTGCCCGTTCGATCGGCATGTCGTCGGGGTCGCATCCTGCTTCGGTGCGTGCCTCGAGTGTGTCGACGACGATCTGTGCCGGAGCTTCGAGTGTCGGCAGGAATGCGAGGTACGCGCAGATGTCGGTGAATGTTTCGTGCTTGGCCGCCGTCAGGTCGAGCCGGTATGACACGTCGCTCGACGTGAGCTCCCACGGCCGTGTGACGTTCGGGTCGATCGGCGTGGTGCTGTCATCGGTTGCGCCGATGACGAGCGTCGGGATCTCGATCGAGGCGAGCCGCTCGTCGCTCAGCAGGGTCTCGCTCGCGGCCGGGGCGAGAGCGACGATCGCTCCGACGCGCTCGTCAGCCACAAATTCGCCGTTCGCATTGTCGTAGCCGGATGCCATGGCGTATGAGGTGAAGCCGCCGAAGGAATGGCCGGTCACTGCGATCTGGCTGGGGTCGAGATTGGCAACAAAGCCAACTGTTTCGACGTTCTCGGGGTCGAGGAACGCATCGATCACCCGGGTGACGTCGTTTGGCCGGTTGAATGCCGTGACATCGCTGGGTGTCTCGCTCTCGGCCAAGCGGTCGACAGCCGTGTTGCCAATGTGGTCGGCGGCGGCGACGATGTACCCGTTACTCGCAAGCGCCTCGGTGTAGTTCGAGTGAATAAAGCGGAGGCCGCCCGAGCCATGGGAGTAGATGACCAGGGGGAAGGGACCGTCGGTGGCGATGCTGTCGGCTGTGGCGGCGACTGCGGACGGCGACTCGTAGTAGGTGCCGGGGAGGAGGGTGTACTGCTGCGGCGGAAAGTCGGCGTCGACGTCTTGGGAGAGTGGGAACCAGACGTCGACGGTGAGGTCACGGCCGCCGCCGGTGGGGTCAGGGACCATGATTGTTTGGACGCCGACCTCGTAGGGGCCGAAGCCATCAGCGAGTTCGATGTCGGCGGTGTTCGTTGGCTCAGTGACCGGCGGATCGGTTTCGACAGGTGGCTCGGTTGCTGGCGGATTGGTTTCGACCGGAGCCTCAGTTGCTGGCGCCGCTGTCGGGACCGGAGCTTCTGTGGCCACTGGCAGTTCGGTCTGGGCCGGAGCGCTGTTAGTGCCGGAACCGGCACACGCAGCTGCGAACAAGGCAACAGCAGCAAGGATGGCCGCTCGACTGGAACGGGTGAGAATCCGTGAGGAACGCATCGGCGCATCGTGCCACGAATATGGCGAATTTGGGCGATCGGGGGCTGCTTGATTTCAACACTCGACCACGCTGCACCGAAGTGCCAACGCGCCAGGGTGTTTGTCGTGGGTCGTGACCGGTTTTATGCCAGCGTCTCGATGAGCAAGCTGACCGCACTGAGTGTGCAAACCACGAGGACCGCTGGTCGCACGAACGCCGGATCGAGGCGGTCTCTGTAGCGCGAGGCAACGAGCATGCCGAGTGCGGTACTTGGCAAGATCAGCAGGGAAAGTTCGAGCTGGCGGCGGCCGACCTGGCCCGCAACGGCGAGGGCTGCGAGCGACATCAGCGCGCCAACAGCGAAGAACGTGGAGATGGTCGCACGCATGGTGGGCGGGTCAGCATGTTGGTACGTGAGTGCGATTGGAGGGCCTCCGACGCCGGTGGCTGTGGCCATGAAGCCCGAAGCGAACCCGGCAACGCCGAGGACTCCGTCGCCGACGTTGAGCTTCTTTCCGCTTGCCGAGACGGCCACGGCAACCAGCACGGAGATGGCGACACAGATGCCCAGCGCATCGGTCGAAACGCGGGAGATGATCAACGCGCCGAGGACGACACCGGGGACGCGTCCGCCGAGCGTGAGTGCGACACCTCTCCGATCGACATGTCCCCGTTCTGCCCAGGCCACCAAGCCCGACAGCGGAATGACCGCGACGATGATGGCAACGGGGACGAAGTCGGGGTCGGTGATTGCCAAAATCGGCGCGGCGATCATGCCCAGGCCGATCCCGAGCGATGCCTGCACCATGGCACCGACGAACACGACGACGACGGTCAACGCCAAGAGCCAATTCGAGAGGCCAGCAACAGCGAACACTCAGCGATCTTTCATGCGTTTGGGGACGGCTTTTGCCGGGTCATCAGGCCACTGATGTTTCGGATAGCGCCCAGCCATTTCCTTGCGAACTTCGGCCCACGACCCCGCCCAGAATCCTGGAAGGTCGGCGGTGACTTGGATCGGGCGATTGGCAGGCGAGAGCAGCTGGAACCGGATCGGTCGGCCGCCAGCCGTCGGATGGACGGTGGTGCCAAACAGGTCTTGGACGCGGGCAGAGGCCGTGGGCTGCTCGCCGCTGTAGTCGATTTCGGCTGTATGGCCGGTCGGCAGTTCGAGTGAGCGTGGTGCGAGTTCGTCGAGGTCAGCACCTTGGGGCCATGGCAGCTGTGACCGCAGCACGGTGTTGAGGTCGAGTTGTTCGAGGTCGGCGCGGCCGCGTGCGCCCGGAAGGTACGGGCCGAGCCATTCGTCGAGCGTTGCGATCAGCGTTGCCTTCGACCAGTCGGGCCACGGTTCGCCGACGTGGAGATGCAGGAACTCAACCCGCTCGCGAAGGCTCTGCGCCTCCGCATTCCAACTCAGAACATTCAACTCGGTGGCCTTGACGCGGGCGAGTAGTGCGGCGGTGGTCGCTTCTCCGGCAGCGGGGCGATCGGTGTGTCCACCCAGCGCAATCGCGCCCAGCCGACGCTCGATCGTCTCGCTCAAGTCGTTGCGGTCGGTATTCCAGGTGATGGTTCGCTGCTCAAGGATGTCGGGCCCGAAGTTCGCGATCACGTCGCTGGCGTCGACGGCAGCAGCGAGCCGGATTCGGGCCTTGTCGCGCTTGCCGTCGAGGTCGGCAGCGACCACGAACGGTTCGTCGGCGAGAGAATCATTGCTGGGCAAAAAGGCGGCGCTCCCGGCACGGAGTTGGTACTGCAGGCCACGCCGGAGTGCCGCGAGGCGATCGGGATATGCGAGGAGCAGCAGTGCTCCCGACCGATCGGGGTCGAGCGCCGAACGATCGAACGGGATGCGGGCACGGCGCGCGAGGTCCGCAGTCCGGTCGCGCAGTCGATGCACGGCGCCGCGGTCGGCGAGATCATGGCGACGCGCACCCGACAGGACCCCGACGCGCAGTGCAAGGTCGGTTGGCACCTCGTCGGGTCGGCCTCGGAAGATGTCGCGCTCGTCAACGAGTGCCGCAACAGCGCAGGCCGTTGGGCTCTGGTCGACGGCGATCATGCGGGCGAGCCGCGGATGCACCGGAAGCCCCAACATCTTGCGGCCGAGGGGAGTAATTGACTGGTCGTCCGGATCAAGCGCGTGGAGATCGGTCAGGAGCTCCCTGGCCTGAGCGAGTGCGCCGGTCGGTGGTGCGTCGATGAAGCGAAGGTCGTCGGGTGAACCCCACGCTGCAAGTTCCAGTGCGAAGCCGGCGAGGTCGGCTTGCGTGATTTCGGGGGAACGATGTTTGGTTCGTGTGCTGTGCTCGATTTTGCTCCACAGTCGATATGCCGTGCCCGGCTCGGTACGGCCGGCGCGGCCGGCGCGCTGCTCAGCCGATGCCCTGCTCGTCGCCACCGTCGTGAGCCTGGTCATCCCCGAACGCGGATCGAACCGGGGTTCGCGGGCGAGGCCACTGTCGATCACAATGCGGACACCATCGACGGTGAGTGACGTTTCAGCGATGTCGGTCGAGAGCACAACGCGCCGCCGCCCGGGTGGTGATGGGGCCAGCGCGAGATCCTGCTCGGCGAGGCTCAGCGCACCAGCCAGTGGATACACGTCGATGTTTGGCCCGAGCACCTGGTTCAACTGCTGCTCGGTACGGCGGATCTCACCGATTCCTGGCAAGAACACGAGGATGTCGCCCTCCCCATCACTCAGCCCACGCAGCACGGCGGCAACGACGTCGGGTTCGATGCGCTGCTGCCCAGGTCGTTGCGGACGCTTACCGCGAGTCGGTGCTGAACGTGGCAGCCACTGCACGTCGATCGGGAACGTCCGACCCTCGCTGGTGATGACCGGGGCATCGAGTAACTTCGTCAGTCCATCGGTGTCCGGTGTTGCCGACATGGCGATGATCCGCAGTTCAGGCCGCAATTCGGTGGCGACATCAAGCGTGAATGCGAGGCCGACATCGGTCGTGAGGTTGCGTTCGTGGACTTCGTCGAAGA
The DNA here is from genome assembly GCF_041688325.1 of Ilumatobacter sp. Lineage (GTDB taxonomy): Bacteria > Actinomycetota > Acidimicrobiia > Acidimicrobiales > Ilumatobacteraceae > Ilumatobacter_A. The sequence continues at coordinate 5,021 of NZ_JBDNIJ010000164.1, read as the reverse complement.
TCACGCAGCCGACGCCGGGGAGCTCGGGGTTGTTCTGGAGCCGCCGCGTCAAAACGCCTTCGGTCAGGACTTCGATCCGAGTGGTCGCCGTAATTTCCCGCTCGTCCCGAGTTTGGTAGCCGACGAGCTTTCCAATCGGGGTCCGCGTTGTCGCCGACATCCGCTGAGCCGCTGCCCGTGTTGCGAGGCGCCGCGGCTCGAGCATGATGATCGTCTGATCGCCGAGCCACGGTTCGTCGAGTAGTGCAAGCGGCACGACGGTGGTCTTGCCAGCGCCGGGTGGCGCAACGAGGATGGCACGCCGCTGCTCGACAAGTGCGTGACGGAGGGCATCGAGTGCTTCCCTGACGGGAAGGTCGGGAAGATCTGCCGAATGAGGCCGGTCGGCCATCAGCAGCGGGCGACGATCAGCCGAGGGCCGGCGAGCCGCTGAAGGGCCCCGGGTCGCTGGCGCCGGGGATGTCGAGTGATGTCCACGAGGTGACGTCGGCAATCGAGTCAGCAACGACTTGCCACTCGGCTGGGTGCCAGCCTTGGGCCTTTGCTGCAACCGAACCATCGACACGGGTGAAGACGAATGCTGGGAGCTCTGTGAGCCCCATGGCTTTCACCGCCGAACGATCGGCGTCGCAGAACACAAGGAACTGGTCGGCGAGCGGCCCGAGGAACGCACGAGCATCGTCAGCGCCAGCAGTGACGATGAAGTTGATCCGAGCGTGGGAGCTGCGGAACTGCTCGAGCACCCGTGTTGCGGTGCGCAGAACCCACGAGCTCTCGTTCGTGTACGGGTCAAGCACAACCGAGGCCAGGTGGAACGTTGTCAACCAGTCCATGATCGGTCGGGCCTGGCCGAGGCCGTCGGCCGCTAAGGGCGTCAGGTGGAGTTCGTTCGGGAGCTGGGTCACAGTGGGGTCTGCCACGGGCGAGAGCGTAGCGAGTCAGGTGCCCGCCAACCCAACATGTGACGCGGGTACGTTGGTGACCGATGCATCCGATCGAACACCTTCGCTACGTCGCCCGAGCCCAAGGGGCTGATCCAGCCTCGCTGGTCGAAGAAACTGCACACGCGCTCGGGTCGCTACGAATGGACCCGTCAGGCATCGTTGTGGCGTGTCGTCGGATTGTTCAGCGGCATCCGTTCACGGGTGCTCTGTGGTGGTTGTGCGCCAACGTGTCGACTTCTTCGGAGCCGTTCGATGCTGTCTGGGAATTGGCTGAACAGATCCGCGCTGACCGGACGGGTTCTGAACTGGCAGCAGCGCTGCCCGATGACGCAACGGTGGCAACCATCGGTGACCCGAGCGTGATCGGCGATGGCTTGATACGTCGCGGCGACATTCGCGTGTTGGCGCTCGATGTGCAGCACTCGGCCACGTCGTTTGTCCGGCGTTTAGAGCGGTACGACGTCGACTACGAGCCCGTCGATGCTGGCGCAGCGGGCACGGTGGCCCGTACGGCCGACGCAGTGCTCATCGAAGCACTTGCATGCGACAGTCATCGTGTGATCGCTCCAATGGGATCGTCGACGCTTGCCGCAGCCGCTGCTGCCTGGGGCACACCGGTGTGGCTCGTCGCAGGGACCGGCCGCCGTCTGCCCAGCGGGATGATCGACGCCATGGTCGCCAAGATCGACGAGCTCACCGCCGTCAGCAACATCGGAACGACCGACCCGCTCGGCGTGCGGGCCGCCGCCACGATGGACGCGTGGGATCTTGACGTCGAAGTCATCCCGACGTCGATGATCTCCGATGTCGTCGGCCCCCACGGACACGTTCCGATGGGGCCACCGGCGATCAAGCCCGAATGCCCCATGGCCTGGGAACTCCTCAAACACAGCCCCATGTGACATCATTTTCCGTCAGCGTGATGGAAATGGTCTGAATATCAGCCAATTCCATCACGCAGACGCTGCTTGAGCGTCCGGATGACCATGTCGGGTGAGTGCATGACGTCCGCGTAGGTGTACTCAAAGACCCGTCGACCGAGGTCTTGCAGTTCGTTCCGACGTTGGGCATCGCGTCGACGCTCCGTTGGGCTCGAATGGCCGTGCTGTCCGGAGACTTCGACGACGACGCCCTGTGTGGCGAAGAGAAAGTCGACCCGGGCGACATGTCGGTCGCCCTTGCGGTGGATCGCTTGCGTGAGTGGGCGGTTGATTCCGGCTTCGCGGCAGATTGTCAGGAACCGTCGTTCGAGCGGGGAGTGGCCTCCACTGTCGAGAACGAGGTTCTCAATAAGGCGACATCCCCAACGGCCGCGACCTCTGAGGGTGTCGAGGCGTCGCGCAATGGCATGCGGTGCCGACAATCCTTTACGGACCGCACTGTCGATCGCTGCCTCGATCCGTTCTTCGGGACGGCGTGCCAGCGCCAGATCCAAGATGGTCCGAGTTGCAGAGGTGCAGCGAATCCCGTCGACCTCAACCCGGTCGATCAGCGGAATCCGGTTGGTCGTGTGCACGCAGAAGGGTGAGTCGTTGACGAAGGTTCCGCGTGGAACGGTGAACTCGACAGCGTCCGGATCCGAGCGGTCCAACCGGTGGAGTTGGGCTGCAGCTTCGAAGCTCACCCACGATTCGTGGCCGAGGCTGAGGAGCCCGGCTCGAAGTTTCTGGCGATGGGTGATCGGCGCACCACCTATCCGGTATGTCTTGGGCGCGACGCGGATGAGCGTGCCGGACTCAATCAAGTGGCGGCGACGGTGTCGTGCAGGAATGGCGTGTTCGAGTTGATGGAGGGTGATCAGCCCTTCTTGGCGCTCAGCGATCTGGGCGATGTGGCGTTGCATGCCCTGACAGTGGGCAGATCACCAGCTGGGCCGGAACCTGCTCGTCAGCGTGATGGTTTTGGTCAACATGCACACCATTTCCATCACGCTGACGGGGGGCACTTGCGTTGGCGTTTGGGCCTGCCACATGGGCACCCAACCCGCCTCAACGCTCTTGTCAGGGTTTGGCGGCTTGGGCAGATGTTTGTCGAAGGCCCAGTTCCACGCGCTTCGAAACGTCGGCATGTGTGCAGACTATGGGTACCTCATGAGCGACCCCGCACCCCTCCAGCAACCGGCCTCGAAATCAGCCTCGCAAACAGTTCTTCCACCGATCCTGCGACATCTGCCGCCTGCGCCGGACGAGAGCGCGCTCCTCGACGGTTTTACCAACTGGACGATCGAGCAGGGCATCGAGATGTACCCGGCGCAGGAAGAAGCGGCTTTCGAACTGATTGCCGGGAGCAACGTCATCCTCAACACGCCGACAGGGTCGGGCAAATCGCTGGTGGCTGTCGCTGCGCACTTCGTTGGTCTGGGCCGCAACCAACGCAGCGTGTACACCGCACCGATCAAGGCCTTGGTGAGCGAGAAATTTTTCGAGTTGTGCAAGCAGTTCGGGTCGGAACGAGTGGGAATGATCACCGGCGACGGCTCGATCAACCCGAACGCGCCAATCGTCTGCTGCACTGCCGAGATCCTTGCGAACTGGGCATTGCGCGATGGGCGCCGGGCTGATGTCGACATCGTGATCGCCGACGAGTTCCACTTCTACGCGGACCCGCAGCGCGGCTGGGCGTGGCAATTGCCGATCCTCGAACTTCCGCATTGTCAGTTCCTGCTGATGTCAGCGACACTCGGCAACACCCGATTCTTCGAAGATGAACTCACCAAGCGAACCGGTCGTGAGACTGCCCTGGTGAAGTCGTTGCAGCGGCCGGTGCCGCTCGACTTCGAGTACAGGACAACGCTGCTCCACACCTCGATCGAGTCGCTCCTCGAGTCGGGTCGGGCACCGATTTACCTCGTCCACTTCACGCAGCGCGACGCAACCGAAGCAGCACAGAGCTATGTCAGCCTCGACCCGCTGACGAAGGAAGAAAAGCAGCGGGTCAAAGAACTGATCGGCGGGTTCCGCTTTGACTCGCCGTTTGGCAAGGGCCTTCGGCGGTTCCTTGTTGCAGGCATCGGTGTGCACCACGCCGGGCTGCTGCCGAAGTATCGACTACTCGTCGAACGGCTCGCCCAAGCCGGCCTCCTCAAGATCATCTGCGGAACCGACACGTTGGGGGTTGGCGTCAACGTCCCGATCCGCTCGGTGTTATTCACGAAGCTCTGCAAATACGACGGGAGCACCACGCGCATTTTGCGCAACCGTGAGTTCGCGCAGATTGCCGGGCGTGCCGGCCGCCGAGGTTTCGACGACGAAGGCACCGTCTGGGCGCAGGCGCCGGAGCACGTCGTGATGAACCAGGCGAAGCTCCAGAAGGCCGCTGAAGAGGCCAAAAAGAAGAAGAAGATGGTCAAGAAAAAGGCCCCCGACCGGGGCTACGCGCACTGGGATGAGGGCACCTTCCAGAAGATGGTCACCGGCGAGCCGGAGCCGTTGACCTCGAGTTTCCAGGTCAACCATCAGATGATCATGAGCTTGCTCGATCGCCGTGGCGATGGCTGCGCTGCAGTTCGAAAGTTGATGGTCGACAACCACGAACCGCGCAAGCGTCAGCGCCAGCACATCAAGCAGTCGATCTCGATCTACCGTTCGCTCGTCGATGCCGGTCTACTCGAATTTCCTGATGAGCCCGACGAACTCGGTCGTCGTGTCCGCGTGGATTTCGACCTGCAAGACGAGTTTGCGCTGCATCAGCCGCTGTCGCTGTGGGCGCTCGATGCAATCGAGCACCTCGATCGCCAATTCGAAGTCGAAGAACGGTCCCATGAGCAACGCCACGAGCGGCGCGAGCGGGAACGCGAGGTCGTCGCCGAAGACGACGCCCCCGCGAGCGACAACCCGTTTGCCGCGCTGTCTGGCCTCGTGCTCGACGAATCACCCGCAGCGGTGAGCCCCGAGCCGGGTGAGGCGGCAGACGACTCATCGCTCGACGACAGCGGCCGCGACCGTGATGATGACCGTGATGATGCGATGAGCCCCGAACCGGATGAGCCGGATGACGACTCATCGACGCGGGTCGTCGAGGCCGATACAAAGGGCGACATGCAGCGGGCGCTTGCGGTGATGACGATCATCGAGGCGG
>NZ_JBDNIJ010000163.1:0-36560 GCF_041688325.1 Ilumatobacter sp. | reverse complement strand
GCCGCGCGACCAGCCGAGTGGAGAGATTGGACCGAGTGATCAGCACGATTGCCTCGTTGGTCTGCTGCGTGCCGGCGACCCGAAACAACAGGTGTGGTTCCCATGGAACGCAAAAGAAATGGTTCGTCAAACATACGCCCATAGCAACCCTGAATCGCCGACGCATCGGCTGCTGAGATTGTCCGCGACTTCGCGGACGAGTCGAGGCTAACCGAGGGTGTGATTATCTGGTCAAACGCGTCAAGAGAACAGCGTTCGCTTTCAGACTCGTCAACTTCCGACACCACCGCGTGCGTTGCCTGCTCTACGCCAGCAAACCCGACTGGACCCTGCTCAACACGATCCAACCCTGAAACTCGGAGAACCCAGTAAGCAGCACACTGGCCGCGCTCGTTGCCGTCGGCGTCATTGCGCCCACGGACGGACCACTCGGCCGATTCGTGCAACTCCCGGCGATGGAGTTAATCGAGACAGTTGTGCTCGTCGCGTACATCTTGATCTTCGGTGGGTTCATCCTCATGACCGTCAACTTCAACTTCGAGTCATCGAGTCGGCCGGGCACTCCCACGATGACTCATTGTCATCCTTGTCATCACCAGTGTCCCGATTCTCCTCCAAATGTTTCTGGCAGTCATCGGCTTGATCGGGGGGCGCTTCGTAACAACCGCCAAGCACAGGGCGGTCGACCGGCACTGGCGAACTCGATGACGGCCACTTTGCCTGCCCACTTGCTCTGGACGACTTCCTCTCCGTATAATCCTGACTAATCCGATCATAATTATCGGCTTTTCAAAGGGACAATCCATGAGCACCACCGAAACCAGCCCAGCCATCAACACCGTCAACATCGAAGCGGTCGCCGGACTGGCAGCAAAGATCCAAGAGAGCCCCGAGGTCGCATCTACGACCTGGAAGGCAGTGGTCAACTGGGAGCAAGGATTCCGTTCAACCGCATCGATCCGCGACTTCGCGCCGATCGGCTCGGATGAGCCAGCAGGACTCGGCGGAACCGACACAGCTCCCAACCCAGTCGAGCAGCTCCTGGCCGCTCTCGGCAACTGCCTCGCCGTTGGCTACGCCGCCAACGCCACCGCGGCAGGCGTAGCAATCAACGACCTGCGAATCGAACTCGAAGGAGACCTCGACCTCCACACCTTCTTGGGCCTCAACCCAGGCGGCAACGCCGGCTTTCAGGGCATCCGCGCCAAGGTCATCATCGATGCTGACGCTCCCGCCGAGACCATCGAAGAACTCCATCGGCTTGTCACCGGGACCTCACCGGTCGGACACACGCTTGCCCGCGCGGTCCCGATCCAGGTGGATCTCGCCTAACGCACCCTGTCGCCACAGACGCGGGCGATGGCCTCTTCGAGAATGTCGCGTTCAGCGGATCGATCTCACGAAAATCTCACGAGCCGCATGGTCAAACTCGCGGTGGTCGGTTCAACGAGGCTCATGGCCTGCGCTGGATCCAGCACGCAGCTGATCCACCAGTTTCGATTGGCGCGCACAACACAATCGAGCCAGCGACGAGGCGGAGGTGTCGCATCCAGCCCCGATGAGCAACTTGACCTGATCGCGAATCGCCTCGTCGGACAGGTTGCTGCGGTGAACGAGTGCGTCAAGGACGTCGCCCGCGTCGTCGCCCGTCAGCAGATGCGAACGCGAGGCAAAAACGGCTTCGTCGCTGATCGCGTCGAGCCCTGCGTGGTCGCGGCGCGCCGCTGCCCGCTCTGTCCATGAGATCGGGTGGGGGATCTGTCGGAAGAGCGGACGCGACAGGTACAGGTGGGTGCGGGCAAATCGCTGGTCGATCTCGTCGATCCAGGTAGCGGCGTACTCAAGAGCCGGCGCACCAGGCGGCCCAGATCGCGGCGCGATGGTCTCGGCACTGGAACCGTCCAAGGGGCGTCCGTTGTCGAAGTGGGCGCAGCGTTCATCATCGAATCTCCCATCAGTTGAGCAGGCGGGTCACACCCCTACAGACGTCCGAATGGTCGAATCGGGTGACAGCCAACGAACCCTGGTTCCTCATCAGAAGATGAGGGAGCGCAGCACCGCGGCACTAGATTTTGTCCACAATCGAGCTGTCAAGGGGAGCCATGCAGATCACAAGAACACATCGGCTCGTGGTGAGCCTGGCGCTTGTCGCACTGTCAGCCTGCGCCGGGGAGCCAAGCTCGTCAGAGAGTGGCGGTGACGATGGTTCGATCTCTGACACTGAGAACGATCTGTCCCTCAGCGAAGCCGAGTACGAGGGCGTCGGTGTGCTCCTCACGCAAGCCGGCGCATCTTCGCCAGTCATGAGTAACTACCGTGATCTCGGAATCGAGACCGTGAGCAAGATGGGCAACGACTACTGCGCCTTAGTGCTGCGGTTCGGTGCCGATGACGCCACCCCGGCGTATCACCAATTGCTCGCCGAGCAAGCAGGCATCAGCGCCGCCAACATTGCGACGCTGGGACCAATCGCTGTGGGTGCCGCCGCATTCATGTGCGCGGACGACATCTCTGGCGCTCCCTGAGAATCAGCTGCAACCCCGAACGGGGTTCGGCACACGGCGAACGCTCCAGATTCTTTCGCCTGAGCCGACAAGCGACCAGATGCCGATCTACATCGAGCGGGCGGCGTTGTCGAACCTGGTGTACTGACCGAGGAAGACAAGACGCTTGGTGCCGATGGGGCCGGCGCGGTGTTTGGCGACGATGATTTCGGCGCTGCCCTTGTCGGGTGACTCAGGGTTGTAGACCTCGTCGCGATACAGGAACATCACGACGTCGGCGTCCTGCTCGAGCGAACCGGACTCGCGCAGGTCAGCGAGCATCGGGCGCTTGTCCGCACGGGATTCCAAGTTACGGCTGAGCTGGGAGAGCGCCACGATCGGCACTTCAAGCTCGCGGGCCAAAACCTTCAGGTTTCGGCTGATCTCTGACACTTCGAGCTGGCGGTTCTCCGACTTGCCCGAGCCGCTCATCAGCTGCAGGTAGTCGATGAGGATCAGCGCCAGGCCGCCGTGCTGCGCCTTGATACGGCGCGCCTTCGCCCGGATCTCCATGACGGTGACCTGCGGGTTGTCGTCGAGGAACAGCGGGACTTCGAGGCGACCGACGGCGAGGCCGATCTTTGACCAGTCGCTCTCGGTCAGCTTGCCGGTGCGCAGCTTGCCCGAATCGACCTTCGCTTCTGACGACAAGATTCTCTGCGTCAACTCGCTGTGGCCCATCTCGAGCGAGAACACAAGCGTCGGCTTGCCAGACGTCTTCGCGATATGCGTCGCCAAGCCCAGACCGAAGGCGGTCTTACCCATGGCAGGGCGGGACCCGACGATGTTCAAGGTGCTCGGCTGCAGACCCGACAGCAGTTCGTCAAGATCGTCGTAGCCAGTGGCAGCGCCCGTGATTGTGTCGCCACGCTCGAAGTTCTCTTCGAGTTGGTCCATGGCCTCGTTGAGCAACTCGTCGATCGGGCGGGTCGAGTCGACAACACGGTCCTCGGCAACCTCGAACATCTTCGACTCGGCCAAGTCGACGGCCTTCGTGACATCGTCGGGCTCACTGAACGCCAAGTCGGTGATCTCGCCAGCGGTGTGGATCAGCCGACGAAGCAGCGCCGTGTCCATCACGATGCGCGCGTAGTGCTCAGCACCAGATACCGACGGGGTGGCGTTCTGCAGCTCGTTCAGCCGCTCCATGCCGCCGAGATCATCGAGCATGTTGTGGCGACGCAACTCGTCGGCCACGGTGACCACGTCGACCGGGCCGGACGACGAATACAGCGACCGAATTGCGTCGAAAATGTGCTGGTGGGCAGGGCTATAAAAGTCTCTGACCTTGAGGCCAGCTTCGCCGACGACGCCGATCGCGTCACGCGACAGCAACAGCGCGCCGAGCACCGATTCCTCGGCCTGCAGGTTGTGGGGAGGGACGCGACCCGAGCCGCCCTGCGGGCGTGCAGACCCGCCGCCAGAGAACTGTCCGCCCTGGTACTCACGGTCGAGATCATTACTCATGTCATCGCCATTCTTCCTGAACAATCCTGTGTGGAGGTAGTAGCAGAACCCTGGGAATTGTCTGTGGATAACATCCCCTGGCCTGTGGATACCTGTGGGTACCGGTGGTCAGATCCGGGTGTGGATGGGCTGTGGAAAACACGAAAGGCGCGCCCCGCTCGAAAGCAGGACACGCCTTTCACGTGTCGAAACCGTGACGTTCTCCGAATCGGAGGACGTCGCGACATTCACCCGGCACAGGCCGGGTGACGACTCATTCGGCCGCGACGACCACAATGTTGATCGGGAACGACACATCGCTATGCAGCGAGGCCGTTGCCGTGTGGGCACCGACGGTCTTGATGTTGTCGACTTCGATCGACTTGCGGTCGATGACGATGTCGGTCTGAGCCTTCACCGCATCGGCGACGTCGGTAGCACTGATCGAACCGAAGAGCTTGCCTTCACTCGACGCCTTGGCCGTGATCGTGATCGTCTTTGGCACGAGCGAGCTGGCGATTGTGGTCGCTGCCTCGCGTGCTGTCTGATCCTTTTGGTCACGGGAGGCACGCATCTTTGCAGCCTGATCCAGGGCTCCGGGCGACGCCTTGAGAGCATGACCCTTCGGGAAGAGGAAGTTGCGGGCGTAGCCATCGGCGACCTCGACGATGTCGCCGCGCAGGCCGAGGCCTTCGACCTTGTTACGAAGAATGACGTTCATGTTGCTCAGGCCTCCATCTCGGTGCTTGCGACCGCGTCACCGCTGTCAACGGACTCATCGGCCGCGTCATCACCAGTGTCGGTGGTCTCTTCAGAATTGTTCTCCCTATTCTCACCGTCGTCGCGGCCACGGCCGCCACCACGATCGTCGCGATCACGACGACCGCCAGTGCGAGTCGAAGCGACACGCGTGGCGTAGGGCAGAAGCGCCATTTCGCGGGCGACCTTGATCGCGTTCGCGACTTCGCGCTGCTGCTGCAGGTCGTTGCCGGCGACGCGGCGGTTCTTGATCTTGGAGCGGTCGCTCATGAAGCGACGGAGCAGATCGACATCCTTGTAGTCGATGAACTCGACCTTGTCGATGATGAGGACGCTGGTCTTCTTTTTGAACTTGCGGGGGTTGGCGTCTCGCGCCGACCGGGCCTTGTTCTTCTTACTGGCCATAATGGTTACCTAGATATTCCTGACTGGAAGATGATCTTCGATTGAAAAAATGAGTGACATGGGGTCGGCGGGTCCAATGGTTTGAACCCAGCCGTGACTCAGGACGGATCAGAACGGCTCTTCTTCGCCGTAGACGGGATCTGGGGGAGCCGAGCGAGCTGCCCCGCCGCCTCCGCTGTTGCCGCCTCCGCTGTTGCCGCCACCATCGCTGTATCCGCCACCATCGGCGGAGTCACGGGAGATGCGCTCGACCTGTGCCTGCGCCCAGCGAAGGCTGGGGCCGAGGTCGTCTGCGATCACTTCGGTGATGTTGCGCTTCTCGCCTTCACGGGTGTCGTAGGAGCGCTGCTCCAAACGACCTGTGACCATGACGCGGTTGCCCTTGTGCAGGCTGGCTGCGGCATTTTCGCCGAGATCAGCCCAGGCGACCACGTTAAAGAACGAGACCTGCTCCTGCCATTCGCCATTCACCTGATATCGGCGATTGACCGCAAGCCCGAAGCTGGCAACACCACGGCCCCCGGTGGTGTATCGAAGTTCGGGATCCTTGGTGAGGTTCCCGACGAGTGTGACGGTGTTGTCCTGTGCCATTGATTTCCCCTTTGGCTATGAGCTGAGAATCAGACAGCAACGGCGGCGGCAGTAATGCCGCGACGCTCTGCTTCTTCGTCTGGCAAACGGATGAGCTTGTGGCGGACGATGTCGTCCGCGAGACGGAGCTGACGCTCCAAGTCGTCGAGTGCGCCAGGCGCAGCAACGAGCTGAGCAACCAGGTAATAGCCAGACGGCTTCTTGTTGATCGGGTAAGCGAATTGACGCTTGCCCCACCAGTCGATCTTGTCGTGCAGTGTTCCGCCGACCTTTTCGATCCCGTCGCTGATCGTCTTCATCCAGACCTGAGCCTTGGGGTCATCGATGTCTCCATCAATGATGACCATCATTTCGTACGCACGATTCATGCGGTGTATAGCTCCCTTCGGATCCCACATTCACGGTGTCCAGGCGTGAAGAGATGGGGAGCCCCGAACCAGAGTGGCTGTGGGGGCAGGGTATGTAATGGACCGCGCAATGCTACCGGACGTGGGGGAATCGCGTTCCCGCCGTACTTCCTGTCGCATTCCATGGTTCAACCATAGAGACGCGCTGTCACAGGGTTGAGGCAGCCGGACACGCCGCTGCTTCTGTTCCTTCGATCACTCTGGCGCTGACTCCTGGCTCGATGCCAACCGCTGCCAGGTCTCCTCGAAAGACTTCGATGGCGAGGTCGAACTCTGCACCCGCAGGAAATTGTTCGCACTGGCTGCTGTCATCGCTTTCGCACGGAGCCATGTCGGCCGTCGAGACCAGTGCGCCGCCGGGGGCGAACCAGCCAATCGACAGGGGCGTGACTGTCTGGAACATGTAGAACGATCCGTTGGTCGGTTGCTCAAACACGAAGGCCATGCCCGCAGCGGTGCCGAGGTCGGTCACACCCATCAGGCCCTGCCCGCGTTCCTCGGCCGAGTCGGCGAGCCACAAACAGACCTCGCAGGTCGTTCCATCGGCCTTGGTGATCTCGACGGTCACCGTGGTGAACCCCTCAGGCTGGACATCCGCCGTTTCAGAACCAGGTGCGGAAACAGGTGCGGAAACAGGTGCGGACACAGGTGCGGAAACAGGTGATGGTGGAGCCGTGCCCACCGCGCTCTCTGGTGCCGTCACCGCTGTTTCGCCATCGATATTTGATGCAGCGGGGCCATTCGATGCAATGGGGAGATTTGATGCACACGCAGCCAGCGCAACAAACAGGGCGGCGCTGAGAGCGAGGCGCTTCACTTGCCGCCGACCGGGAGGATGCGCAGCAGGTGATTCCAACGGCACACGATGCAGGCCTCGACCACGTAGGCATTGGCGTCACTCGAACGGGCGTTGATCCGCCGCATCTGTTCGGCAGTCGACACGCAATGTCCCTGCGCCTGCAGACCGTGCCCGAAGACGTACGTGACCAGGCGCAACTCGGTCTCTTCGCAGATCGGACAGATCGTCTTGGTCGCGGTGCCGACGTTGCGTGCAGCCCGGATCAGCTCGGGATGCGCATCACAGACCGCTTCCTGGCGGAGCCGACCGCGCTTGACCTCAGCGATCAGCATGCGCCGCGCCAGGCGATGGTCGATAATGCCGCGAGCACCGCCGTCGGTCCCTCTGATCGCGCCCGCCGAGAAGCTCATCGAGACCGAGGATAGGTCGCGATCCCCACCCGTGTCGCTTGCAACGGGCACACTGGGGTCGTGGTCGCAAACATCAGCTATGGAACAGGGATCCCCACCGATACCGAACTGCGCCTGAGCGGCGACGTGAGCGGCGGCAAACGTGCCGTCGAACTGGGCGTGTCAGATGCGTACAACTCGATCGCATTCGCCGAGGCCGGTGCGAAGGCCATCGCCGTCGATCCTGACGCACATCGCATCGCCGAGATGCGTTCTCGCGCTGAGGCCGCTGAGGTCAGCGTGCAGTGCCATGCTGCCGATCTGGCCGATCTCGGTGAGATCACGTCCGCCACCATCGACGTCGTGTTGGCCTCCCACACCATCGAAAAGGTCGACGACCTCGGCCGTCTGCTGCGTCAGGTACACCGCATTCTCATCCCGAGCATGCCGTTCCTGATCTCACTCACGCACCCCTTTTCTGTTGTGTCCGATGTGGCCCCGTACGGCACGACCGCCCGCTCGATCAGCGACTGGTTTACCTCGCTGAACCGGGCCAACTTCCGTGTCGACCAGGTCCGCGAACTCGGCGACACCGGCCCCGTGCCGAGCACCCTCATCCTGCGTGCCCGCAAAGAAGGCAGCTGACCTGCGGGTTCCGCGCTGGTGTCACGCCGAGCTGACCAAAGTGTGACACCGCCACCTCAACGTGTCGGCCAGATCGGTGCGAGACTGACGCGATGACCGAGGTACGCGAAACGCAGCTGCCAGGAGTCGGGGTACGCCACGAATTCGACACGGAGGCCGGCGATCACGTTGGCGTCGTCGTCCATCGCGATGGACGACGCGAGATCGTTGTCTACAACAACGACGACCCAGACGCCTGCTCGACAATGATCGACCTCTCGCCCAACGACACCCGCACGATGTCCGAACTGCTCGGCGCAAGCCAGGTGACTGAAGCAGTCAGTGCGGTGCAGCACAACATCGATGGGCTGGCCATCGAATGGATCCAGCTGACATCCAAGTCCTCGGCGGTTGATGCAACGATCATGGACGGTCAATACCGCACCCGAACCGGCGCCTCGATCGTGGCGGTGATGCGCGGTGACCAATCGATGCCAGCACCCGAACCGTCGTTCAGATTCGCCAACGGCGACACCGTCGTCGCTGTCGGCACCGTCGACGGCCTCGTCACGCTGCGCAACCTGCTGTCCGCCTGAACACGCACTTCTTCATGCCCGCCCTGATTGCTAGCGGTAGCAACGAAGCCGCTCTTGCGTTCGTCGAGATCGGCGCCGTCGTACTCGGCCTCGCGCTGCTCGCTCGGCTCGCCGGCCGCCTCGGTATTACCGCCGTGCCGCTCTACCTCATTGCCGGGCTGGCCCTGGGCGAAGGCGGGCTCGTCCAGCTTGACGTCGCCGAAGACTTCATCTCGATCGTCGCCGAGATCGGCGTGCTGCTCCTGCTTTTCACCCTCGGCCTCGAGTACTCCGATATCGAGTTACGCAGCGGGCTCCGCACTGGCGTCTTGCCGGGCATCGTCGACATGTTGCTCAATGGACTCCCCGGCGTGGCAGCGGGCCTGTTGCTCGGCTGGTCACCGCTGGCTGCGGTGCTCCTCGGTGGCGCCACGTGGGTCTCATCATCGGGTGTCGTGTCAAAAGTGTTGAGCGACCTCCACCGACTTGGCTTCCGCGAGACCCCGGCAATCCTCAATCTGCTCGTGATCGAAGACCTTGCGATGGCCGTGTACCTGCCAGTGGTCGCGGCGCTCATCGTCGGCGGCACGGTGCTTGCGACGCTGACGAGTGTCGCGATTGCCCTGGTCGTGGTCACCGTCATCCTGCTGTCGGCCCTGTTCTACGGACGCAAGCTCAGCGACCTACTGATCGGCGGGTCTGATGAGGCGCTCCTGCTCGCCGTCTTCGGTGTGACCTTGCTGGTTGCCGGCGTCGCCCAGCAGCTCGAAGTGTCCGGGGCCATCGGTGCGTTCCTCGTCGGATTGGCCCTGTCGGGTCAGGCTGAGGAACGAGCGATACAGCTCATCACGCCGCTGCGCGATCTCTTCGCAGCGATCTTCTTTCTGTTCTTCTCGTTCCAGGTTGACCCCGCAAAACTGCTCGACGCACTTCTGCCAGCATTCGGGCTCGCTATCGTCACCGCCTTCACCAAGATGTTGACCGGCTGGTTCGCTGCGAAGCGCGTCGGCGCAGCTCAGAAGGGTCGCTTGCGGGCCGGAGCAACGTTGATCGCCCGTGGGGAGTTCTCCATCGTGATCGCTGCGTTGGGCGCCGGACTGATCGACGGACCCGAGCTGGGCGCACTCGTTGCCGGCTACGTCCTGGTCACCGCGATCATGGGACCGCTCGTCGCCAAGTACGCCGACAACATCAAACTCCCCACCCGTAAAAAGCTGCAACCAGCCCCGGCTTAAACCATCACACCGCCATCACCTCGCCATCACACCGATATCTGCTTGGTCTTGTCACACCGAGGTCAGATCTCGGTGTGACAAGACCAGCGTTACAGGGTGATCTGGTCGGTGCGGTCGAGGCTGGCGAGGTCGTTCGACTGGATGGTCGTGGGCGACAGCGTCCACAGGTTGCCGTCGATGATCATCGTCCGCTGGATGGCGGTCTCGTAGCCGTTCCAGCTCGGCCAACACAGCTCGAAGCGTTCGAAGCCGCTGGTGTCGATATCGAGCTGCTCAGCTTGGATACCCCACCAGTTCTCGAGTTCGTCGACCGGAACCGGATCACAGAAGAGGCCGGTCGCGCCGCCCGTATCTTGCGCTGTGCAGAGCTGGACTTGGCCACCTTCTTGGCCGATCCAGAAGAACTCGCCGCCCTCGCCGAACTGCGAGCTATCAATGACTTCGCAGTCGGTCTGCCCGTTGGGTGTGCCGTCGTCTTCGGCGTGGCTGATGCGACCCTGTTCGGTGATCCCGTCGGCGGTCACCTTCAACACGATTGCGCCAGCGAACTGGTCGCTGTACGACTGCAGAGGAAGAACCGCCGTGTTCGTCGGGCCCCACCAGAAGAACGCACGATGGTCGAACTGCGCATCACTGAACCCGTTCGGCAACGTCCACACGTCGATCTCGAGCGGGTTGGTCGGGTCGCTCACGTCGAACAGCGACACCTTGGTACCGGTTGTTTGACCGTCGTCGGTCGCGTCTTGGCCGACGCCGATGACGAGGTCGTCGCTGATCGGATGCAGGTAGTTCGAGAAGCCCGGGATCTTGAGTTCGCCCTGCACAACCATGTTTCGAGGGTCGCTCAGGTCGATCACGTAGAAGGGGTCGACTTGGCGGAACGTCACCACGTAGGCGGTGTCGTCGACATAGCGCACCGAGAAGATGCGTTCGCCAAGCCCGAGGCCGCCGACGCTGCCGATCTGTTCGAGTTGATCACCGTTGACCTCCATCGAAACGATCTGGCTCTCGGACGACTCGGCCCACGGGGCGCCCTTCGTGGCCGCGACGTAGAAGACGCCATCGCGGTCGTTCATCGAGAACTGGTTGAGCAAATGTCCCTCGACGGAGCCGGAGGCCTCGTACCGGGCGGCACCGGGGCCAGCGATCGAGAAGCGGTGGATTGCGGTCTCGTAGTTCTCGTCGAGCCACTCGTTGGTCTGCTCGTTGATGATCGGCGTCCAGATATTGGTCGACACATACATGCGATCTTGCGATGCGTAGACGGTGTCGCCCGTGGCCATCACGCTGCTCGTGCCGGTTGGCGCAGCGAGGTCGGCGCCGAGGTCGAGCGTGACGATCGAAAGCATGTCGAAACCACCGAAGTCGGCGGGGGCGAACACACTGGCGCAATCAACGAGTTGCCCCTCCTCGGTGCTGCCATCGTTGCGGTCGATGCGGAACTCTGGCAGCCAGTCGTTCTCGGTCGAGTTGAGGACGACCTCGCGGTTCGTCTCTTCGGCCTTCTGCTCGGTGCCCGGGTTCGATGGGTACAAGAAGCCGAGGTCCTGCGGCGGCGAGGTGACAACGATGCGGGCCGTGTCGCCAATCGAGCGGGCGCTGATATAGCGGCCGTCGATGCTCATCGTGTTGACCACTTCAGGTGCGTCGGGGTTCGACAGATCGACTTCGATGATCAACGTGTGCGGGCCCTGGTAGGAGCCCGGCCCAATCGGGCCACCAATCGGGAAATCGGGCTCGACCGGGATCGGTTCGTCTGCGGGTGCCGGCTCGGTTTCGGCAACGTCGTCGATGAAGGCTGGCTCGGGATAGCCGCCGTAGAACTCGCCCTGCGCGAACACGAACGCCCGGTCGCCAGCGAGGAAGATCTCGTGGCCGTAGGTGTAGGACCCGTTCTGGCCATTGAGGGCAACCGAACCACGCTTGGTTCCCGTCACGCCATCGTCAGCGATGTCGATGTAGTGAAGCATCTCCCCGGCGATTGCGATGATGCGGTCGCCATCGGTCTTGACGATGTCGGGCTCGTCGACGCCATCGACCTGGACGTTCGTCGTCGAGTACGTGCCATCGCCGCCGCCTTCGCTCGAGGCACGGTCAACTGTCGGGGTGCTGGCACCGCTGCTCTGCGCGGTGTCGGCCTCAGCCGGCGCCTCTGTCGCGGCGGTGGCATCATTTTCCGCCACCGCAAAGCCGACGTCGTCCACAGGGCCGAAGAAACCGTTGTTGCCAAACCCGTAGGGCCCGACTCGATCGGCGCCCTCGGTGTGGACGTAATCGAGGAAGGCCGAGCAGTCACCGAACTGCTGCAGCGCAGCTGGGGCAAAGCCAATTGGTCCCTGATTGCCACCGTCCGGGTCCGTCACTGGCGGTTCGACATCAGGATCGGTTACTGGCGGAGTCCCAGCAGCGGACGTCACCGGGACCTCGGAGCTTTGTGTCGACTCATCGACCGGCGCAGTGCTGGTGCACCCTGCCGTGACGAGAGCGAGGGCGATGAGTGGGAGTCCAATCGTGCGCTTCATGATGTATTCGACGTTGCCAGACCCGCCTGGGTTCCCTGGGGATCCAACTTTTCGTCACCTGGGCGAATCACGGCCGGATCACAGACAAACCACGGACGTATCACAGCTTGAACACGCGTCGTGCGTTGCCGTGCAGGAACGGTTCCCAGACCTTGTCACGGAAGGGAACGTCCGGCAGTGCGGCGAAGATCTGATCGAGGCTCAAGCCCATCGGGTAGTAGCCGGCGTACATGATTTTGTCGGTGCCACGTGTGTTGGCGTAGTCGATGATCGCCTGCGGGTAGTACTTCGGGCTGAACGCCGAGGTGCAGTAGTGCAGCCCCGGGTATTTCAGCATCAGCTTCACGGCGAGCGCCTCGTCGGGTTCGGCGCCGTGGCGCATCACGATCTTGAGGTCGGGGAAATCGAAGCAGACCTGGTCGAAATGCCGGACATGCTGGCAGTCGCCGGGGACACGCGGGCCGGGAACGCCGGCCGTGAGGCAAATCGGGATGTCGAGGTCGACGCAGGTCTGATAGATCGGGTAGTAGCGACGATCGCTGATCGGTACCTGCGGATCACACCCGGCAGGGAACGACGTCACTGCCTTCAGATCGTAATCGGCATGCGCCGCGCGGATCGCATGGACCGCTCCGCCAATGTCGTTCGGGTCAACTTCGAGGCTGAAATGGATCCGCTCCGGGTGGCGCCGCTTCGCCTCGATCGATTGCTCACTGACGTTGAACAGTCCGCTCGCAACGCCGACCGTGTCCATTGCCGCAATGCAGGTCTCGATGACGTCTTCGTCGTCACCAGCATCGTCGCCGACGTCGTTGAACATGTAGCCAGCTGGCATTGCAAGATCGCCCTGACCCGCAATCGTCTCGTCGTCTTTCGCCTGTGCTCGCAGGAAGGCATAGATCTCTGCCTTCTTGAACGGGAATGCGATCATCAGATCGATCGCCTGCGGATCAGCGGGAAAGGTCATGTCATCGGCGCCCATCGGGGAGAAGCGGTCACACTGTGCCTGACACAGTGTGACCGGGGGTGGCGTAGAACTGGGTGGCCCAAGCGCGGAACTCGGTGATTGGCTTTTCGTAGGGCGCGAGGGCTGGCGAGGCGACGAAGCGCTTGTTCTCCCAAATCGGGACGTCCTGTTCGAACTGGCGCTTCACCTCCTTGACGAACGCCGGCGCAATTGCCGCCGAGAGTTCCTCACCGTCGTGGAAGAAATTCATGCGGATCGTGCAATGGCCGTTGTCGATGGGCGTGGTGGTGGACAACAACTTGATCGTGCCGAACAGTGCAAACGTCGTGACACTCGTACCTGGGCCGTACATGTCGACGTTGAGTTCGCCGGCCTCGAGGCCCTTCGGCGTTTCGTAGACGGTCTTGTTGACCACGTGGCGGATCGGGCCGTTCGCCGAGCCGTCGGCCGCGGGTTCGGCGACTGCGCTGCGCACCTCGCCGAGGCCGGGCGACCCGTGGATCGACACGAAGTGCGCCATGTCGATCGAGTTCTCGGCCATCTCCTGCCAGTACGAAGCAACGGTCCACTCAGCTGCACCGCACGGCACCATGGCATCGTCGATCAGCGTCGGAATCTCCCACATCGGCTCGACGGCCGGATCGGGGTGGTACCAGAAGCGGAGGTGACCGTCGATCTCGGTGGTCGGGTACATCCGCAGCTTGGCCTTGGCATTCGTTCGCTCGGCGAAGGGGATGAACGTGTTCGCGCCAGTGCCGTCGAATTTCCACTCGTGGAACGGGCAGACAATGCAGCCCGCATGCTCGGGGGTGGCATCAACACGGCCCCCGACGCCCAGGTGGGCACCGAGGTGTGGACAGAAGGCATCGGCGACCCGGAACTGCGCTCCGTCATGCCATGCAACGAGTTCCTGACCGCATGCTTGAAACGAGAAGACCGCGCCCGCCTGGTCGCCTGTCGCAATCAAGTCCCATGGCAGGTCGACGACCCGACCCGCCGAGTACCAGCCGAACGGAATCGGTTTCGGAAAACGCACTGCGTTCGTCGAAGCGTCAATGCTCATTGCTCTGTTCTAGCTCGCTCCGACACTGCGCCCGCGCTGCAGCGCGTCACAGCCAGGTCTGACCCAACTGTGACAGTGCTCATCTGCCAGGCTTGGCCACATGGGACACACCTGTTTTGACGTCGAGATCACCGACAAGGTCGGCCACATCCAGATGAACCGGCCCGAGAAGGCCAATTCGATGATCGCCGAGTTCTGGAACGAACTGCCCGAGATCGTCGACGAGATGTCGGCATCCGGTGCGGTGCGCGCCGTCGTACTCTCCGGCGAGGGGCGGCACTTCTGCTCGGGCATGGACCTCTCGGTCTTCAGCGCGTCAGGGTCCGACGTCGGCCCGACGGCCAGCGGCGCCAAGCACACCAGCCGGCGCGGCGAACGGTTCCGCTCGACAGCGATGAAATTGCAGGATTCGTTCACTGCACTCGAGCGGGCACGGATGCCGATCCTCTGTGCGATCCAAGGCGCATGCGTCGGAGGTGGCATCGACATGGTGTCGGCTGCTGACCTCCGGTACGCCTCCGAGTCGGCGTACTTCTGCATCGCCGAGATCAACATCGGGATGACCGCCGACGTCGGCACGCTGCAGCGCATGCCACGCCTCGTTCCCGAAGGCATCGTGCGCGAGCTCGCCTACACCGGCCGCAAGTGGAGCGCCGCCGAGGCCCTCGCTGCTGGCTTCGTCAACAAGGTCTACGCCGACCACGAGCAGTTGCTCTCAGGAGTCCACGAGATCGCCGCAGAAATCGCGTCAAAAAGCCCGATGGCCGTCTGGGGCACGAAGAAGTCGATGCAGTACAGCCAGGAGCATTCAATTGCCGACGGCCTCGAGCACATCGCCACCTGGAACGCCTCGATGTTCGACACCGACGACATGGCCGAGGCATTCGCTGCGCAGATGGAAAAGCGAGATGCAGACTTCCCTGATCTCTGGGCACAATCACGCGGCCTCTGAAGCAGTCGCTTCTCCTACCCGAAAGCTGCTGAGCGTCAATTCAGCTCGATCGAGAGGCTCACTTCGACAGTGTCGCCTGCATCGATGCCCTCGGCCTTGCGGACCGGCTTCTTGACCGGCAGGACGTACACCTTGCGCTTGCTGTCCGGGAACACCGACGTCATCCATTCGGTGTCGCCGATCTGGGCGCGCACCCGTACCGAGCCGAAGCCGTTCCGTGTTGGCACCATCTCCGAGATGTCGTCCGAGTCGTCAGCGGGCACTGCCAGGAACACCCACGAACCACCACTGTGCAGGTACAAGTCGGCGTCGAACGTGAAGGTCGCTTCCACAGCAGCGACCGTAGCTTTCCGCAGTCCCACAGTCAGCGGGCCAGATCAGCGGGCCAGATCAGCGGGCCAGATCAGCGGGCCAGGTCAGCGGGCCAGGTCAGAATGTCAGGAGCGCCTTGCCTGCAATGCGGCCTGATGCCTGCAGCTCGAGCAACTCGACGACATCGTCGAGCCTGAAGGTCCGGTCGATGACCGGCACCACCGCGCCGGCGTCGAGGAGGTCGTTGAGCGCGTCGTGATCAGCCAGCGTCACGCTCGCCGTGAACGACGCGAGTCGCTGGCTGACGAACGGCGATCGGAGTGTGCAGCCAAGCAGATACCTGATGGGCCCGAGCACCCGCCCGCCCTTCGGTGCCCCGACGCCAACGTAGACACCATTTGCGGCCAGTGCGTTGCAGTTCTCGGCAACCGTGCGGTTGCCGATGTTGTCGATCATCACGTCGGCCGCGAGGTCGAGCCGCGTGAAGTCCTCGACGGTGTAGTCGACAACGAGATCAGCACCGAGTGACCGGACCATCTCAACATTTTTTGTGCTGCATACACCGGTCACGCGCGCACCCATGTGCTTTGCGATCTGCACGGCGAACGTGCCGACGCCGCCCGACGCTCCATTGATTACAACGTGCTGACCCGGCTGAACAGCTGCATGGTCACGTACGGCCTGGAGTGCTGTTAGACCTGCGATCGACACCGCTGCCGCTTGCTCGAAGGTCACCCGCACCGGCTTGTGGACCAGCTGCTTCTCTTTCGTGGCGACGCGCTCGGCGAATGCACCAGAACAGTTTCCCCAGACTTCGTCGCCCGCAGCGAACCTCGTCACGTCGGCTCCGACTGCTTCGACGACGCCCGAGACGTCGACGCCTGGAGTGTGGCGCTTCGGTCCGAACAGCCCGAACGCGGGCCGAGCAATCAGTGGCGTTCCAGCCAGGTAGTAGAGGTCGAGCGGGTTGACCGCCGCAGCCTTGACACGGACCACCACCTGATCGGCCTTGGGAACGGGGTCCAGAATTTCGCGCACCCTCACCGATGACGGCGGTCCGTACGTCTGGTACCAAGCAGCTCTCACACCAGTACCGGCTCTCGCTCTTTGACCTCGGTCACCAGCATCTGAGGTTCGGGTAATCCACTCTCACCGTCGATGTCGATCGTCGGCAGAAGCCGGTCGAGCCATCCGGGAATCCACCAGTTGGCGTCACCCATCAGTCGCATGGTGGCCGGCACGAGCACCATGCGGACGATGGTTGCATCGACGAAGATCGCTGTCGCCAATCCGAGGCCCATCATCTTGATTGCGGGGTCCTCGCCAAGCACGAATCCGAGGAAGACAGAGATCATGATCAACGCCGCCGACGTGATCACTCGAGCAGTGCTGGCAATCCCGTGGATGACGGAAGCGTCGTTGTCACCCGTGATCAAGTATTCCTCGCGGACCCGAGAAAGCAGGAAGACCTCGTAGTCCATCGACAGGCCGAAGAGCACCGCAAACATGAACATGGGGATGAACGAGATGATCGGCACCGTCGCATCGAGGCCCACCAGGCTCAGGCCCCACCCCCACTGGAACACCATCACCATCACTCCGTACGCCGCGCCGATGCTCAAGAGGTTGAGGAGCGCCGCCTTGAGCGGGACAAGGATCGACCGGAAGACGAAGGTCAGGAGCACGAACGACAGCAGGATCACCGCGGCGATGAACCACGGCAGACGGTTGGTGATCCGGTTACCGAGGTCGCCGAAGGTCGCGGTCTGGCCACCGATGTGCGCGACCGCAGGGCTGTCGCCAAGCACCTGTGGGAAGACGTCGGAACGCAACCGCTCGACCGTTTCGAGGGTGGCGTCGTCTTGCGGTGCCGTGGTCGGGAAGACGATCAGCGTGGCGACGCCTGCGGCGACATTGACCTCGGGGGGAGAAACGGCGACCACGCCCGGATCGGCGGCCACAGCGTCAGCAAGTGGCTGCACGACGTCGACATCGTTGCTGATGTCGATCGCCACAACGAGCGGACCGTTGATGCCGGCTCCGAAGCCTTCAGCGACGAGGTCATACGCACGTCGCTCGGTGCGTGACTCAGGGAGTGATCCTTCGTCGGGAAAGCCCAGTTGCAGCACGAGGACCGGCGCAGTGAGCGCGAGCAGCAGTCCGGTGACGCCAATGGCGTACGGCCATGCATGGTTGGACACGTGACGGCCCCAACGCTCCCATCCGACCCCCACGCTCTCACCGGCGTGATGACCGCGACGATGGATCCCGAGCCGATTGATCCAGGTTCCAGCGAGGCCGAGGAAGGCTGGCAGCAGCGTCACCGACGCGACGACCATGATCAGCACGATCACCGAGATAGCAACGCCGGCGGCCGTCATGAACGGGATACCGGCGACGGCGAGGCCGAGGATCGCGATCACCACCGTGCCGCCGGCGAAAATGACTGCCTGGCCAGCGGTCGCAACCGCTCGTCCGACGGACTCTTCGACCGTCATGCCTCGCGCCAGGAACTCGCGATGGCGGGTGACCAGGAAGAGGGCGTAGTCAATGCCAACGCCGAGACCGACCATGCTGCCCATCTGCGGCGCCCAGCTCGGAATGTCGATCAGGTAGGTGATCAGCCCCATCGAGCTCACACCGAGTGCCAACCCGAAGAGCGCCATGCCGATCGGGAGTCCCATCGCAATAACTGACCCAAATGCGAGGAGCAGAATGATCACCGCAGCAATGAGCCCGATCATCTCGCCGATGCCGGTCTGCGGTTCCTCGAAGGCGAAGAAGAGTTCGCCGCCAAGTTCGATCCGCAGTGCATCGGTTGCACCGCTCGACTCCCGTAACTCCTTGAGCCGATCGAGGTCGAGCGGGCTCAGATCGTCGGTGACGGGATACTGCACGCGAAGCAGCGCGATGCGGCCGTCCGGCGAGATCTGTTCGGCCGTACCCAGCACGCTCTCGAGAGCTTCGAGTTCACCCCGCAGGGCCGCGAGCGCGGCTCCCGAAGCATCGTCCGCGAACGTCGCACCATCGACCAATGGTGTCGCGACGACCTGCGCGGTCAACCCGGCACGGTCGGACTGCGCTGCCGACAGCAGATCGATGGCGTCCTGGGAGTCGAGTCCTGGCACGTCAAAGGAGTCTTCGAGCTCGCGGCCAAAACCGGCTGACGCCCCCACGACGACGATCGCCACCAGGAACCAGGCACCGATCACGCGCCCCGGTCGGCGAGCAGCGAACCGCCCAAGTCTGTACAACGCATGTGACATATCAGGGACCTCGTAAATTTGGAATTCCGGACTGGAATTTGGGTGGGAGTGAAGAGTGGGAGTGAAGAGTGGGAATATGACTGGAGTTGGCGTTGCGGTGGCGTTGAACTATCCCACTGCGGTTTCGCTACGTTAGAGTATCGAAACAATCCCAGTTCCGCTACCTAATGGTAGCGAAACTATTTCTGGAGTACGAACATGGCACGTCCACGCAGCGAAGAAGCCCGAGAGAAGATGGTGGCCGCGGCGGCCGAAGTGCTGCTCGAACGCGGCGTCAGCGGCTTCACCGTCGACGAGGTCGCCAAGCGGTCCGGCGTCGCGAAGACCACGATCTACCGGCACTACCCCGAACCTCACGACCTCATCGTGAGCGCCGTCGACTCCACCGTCACCTATGCAGAGCTTCCCGACACCGGCTCGTTGCGCGGCGATCTCGCGGAGTTCTTGCGGCGCATCTTGCCTAACTTCGTCGAGAGCCGAATCCGCGCGGTGCACTACGAACTGTGGGCCGCCCAGGTGCGCGATCCGTCGCTTGTTGTCCGCGAGCCGCGGTCGCCAAATGCTCCGCGCAGTGCGATCCCACAATTGCTGCAGCGATGGCAGGCCGCTGGCGAGATCAGCCCGAACGTCGACCTCTTGACCGCCTACGAGATCATCGACGGCCCGCTCGCGTTGCGATCGATCATGGCGCCGACAACCGTCTCCACAATCGACATCGACGCCCTCGTCGAGCGGATGGTCGTCCAACTCCAGCTCTGAAGATCCGGTTGGCCGCGGCGAGCATCGAGAGGTCCGGTCGAGACAGTTCGACTCGACCAGACCTCTCGATGCTCGCGACAATGGTGAGATGCATGATCTGGTGATTCGGAACGGACGAGTAGTCGACGGCACGGGTGCCGCAGCACGCATTGCCGACGTGGCGATCGACAACGGCGTGATCACGGCCGTTGGCGAGGTGGCCGACGCAGGCACCCGCGAGATCGATGCAACCGGCCACATCGTCACCCCCGGCTGGGTCGACATACACACGCACTACGACGGCCAAGTTTCGTGGGATCCGGTGATGGCGCCATCGAGCCAGCACGGTGTCACCTCGGTGGTCATGGGTAACTGTGGTGTCGGGTTCGCGCCGGTCCGCCCCGATGCACATGAATTCCTGATCGAGCTGATGGAAGGTGTCGAAGACATCCCCGGCAGTGCGCTGGTCGAAGGTATTTCCTGGGATTGGGAGAGTTTCCCTGAGTACCTCGATGCACTGGAAGCAATGCCCCGCACGATTGATGTCGGCGCACAAATTCCGCATGCTGCCGTGCGTGCCTACGTGCTCGGTGAGCGCGCACACGAGTACGACGTCACGCCTGACGAGATCGCTCAGATGGTCGAGATCACGCGACAAGGCTTGGACGCCGGCGCCTTCGGCTTCTCCACGTCGCGCACGTTCCTGCATACCTCCAAGCACGGCCATGTTCCCGGCACGTACTCGACACCCGACGAAGTGATCGCCATTGGCGAAGCAGTCCGCGACTCAGGGCATGCACTGTTCCAGTACGTCTCCGACGACCAGGGTCAGGGCGGCGACGAGCCATGGCTCGAGACGCTCAATGCCATGGGTTGCCCCACCACCTACACGTTGGCGCAAACCCCCGCCGACCCGACCGCGTTCCGTACTGCACTGGCTGCTGCGGTGAGTGCCACGGCAGCCGGGTCGCCAATGACCCCGCAGGTTGCGGTGCGCCCGACGGGCATGCTCTACGGACTGCAGAGTTCGTTCCACCCGTTCATTGCTCACCCGAGCTACCGCGCCATCCGCGACCTCCCGCTTGCCGAGCGCGCCGCCAAGCTCCGTGACCCTGAGTTTCGGGCCGCGCTGCTCGACGAAGACCCGTTCACCAAGGACCGGTTCGCCAAGTACATGGCGACCAACTGGAGCCAGATGTACCGCCTCGGCGACCCGCCTGACTACGAGCCGCCGGTTGAGGCCAGTGCAGGGGCCATCGCCAAACAGGAAGGTCGCCACCCCGGCGAGGTTGTCCTCGACTGGTTGGTCGAGGACAACGGCGAAGCGTTCATGTTCAGCCCGCTCGGCAACTATCACGAGAACAACCACGACGTGATCCGTGAAATGCTTGACCACGACGTCACGATCCCCGGTGCCTCCGATGGTGGCGCGCACTGCGGTCTGATCTGCGATGCGAGCTTTCCGACCTACCTGCTCACCCACTGGGCACGTGACCGCAGTCGCGGTCCGAAGCTGCCCCTCGAACGAGTCGTCCAATTGCAAACGTCGAAGACCGCTGACGCGTACGGGCTGAAGGATCGTGGCCGCATCGAGGTCGGCAAGCTGGCTGACATCAACGTCATCGACTTCGAAAATCTACATTTGCATGCACCGAAGATGGTCCACGACCTGCCCGCCGGCGGGCGCCGCTTACTGCAAGACGTCGATGGCTACCGCTACACGATCAAGTCAGGTCAGGTGACCTTCGAAGACGGCAAGCCCACCGGCGCGCGCCCCGGCGGTGTGCTCCGCTCCGGACGCTGACGAGCCGCTCCACGACCCGGGTCGCTCTCGGGCTCGTTACACGGTGGCGACGTAGATCGTGCTCTCGGCAGTGCCGCCGGTGAGCACGTTGTCGAAGACGACGACCTCGGCAACCGCCGTGTCGAAGGCGCCTTCGAGCACCGCCAGGTACTCCGCGTCTGGCGGGTCATTCGACCAGAGCGAGAACACGCCGCCCGGGCGAATGCACCGAGCAAGCCGCTCAACTCCGTCGGCCTCGTAGAACGGGGCATTGCTCGGGTCGAGCAGGTGACGCGGCGAGTGATCGATGTCAACGATAATTGCGTCGAACTGGTCGGGAGCATCAGCACCGAAGTCCATGCCGTTCGCGGCGATCTCAAAAAAATTTCCGAGAATAAACTCGCAGCGCTTGTCGGTCGATACCGACTCACCGAGCGGGATGAGGTGACGCTCGTGCCAGTCGATCACCGGTGCAAGCGCATCAACAACGCGAAGCGATGTGACACGTGAGTCATCCAGCACGGTCTGTGCGGTGTAGCCGAGACCGAGGCCCCCGACGACGACATTGAGCGACTCATTCGACGTTGCAGCGAGAGCAAGACTCGAGACGGCCTCTTCGCCATCGGTGATCAAGCTCGACATCAAGCCGTCCTCGCCGATCTTGATCTCGAACACGTCGATCTGCAGTGTCGGTTCGAGCCGACGGCGCAGGCTGATGATGCCGATGGGCGTCTGCTGATAATCGAGCTCTTCAAAGAGTCGGCTCATCTGTTGCGACTGTCAGGATGAGCGGTCACTTTGGCGCCGGAGAGATCGGGTGAACGACGAGGACCGGGCAGATTGCCCGGTTGAGAACGAGTGCCTCAACCGATGGCTCGAACAACCGTGAGAACCAGCTTCGCTCGCTCGCTCCGACCACCATCACGTCGACCCTGCTCTCAGCAGCCTGCTGAAGGAGCACAAGTGCGGGATTGCCGACCTCGCCGACTGTTTCAGCATCGGAAATACCAGCTTCGTCTGCCGCTCGTTCGGCCACGCCTTCGGCCTCGTGGGCATCGGCGTCAAGACCGTCGGCGAAATAACTCAGCGACGGAGCCGAGAATGCTGATGCGGTCGCATACGACACCGAGGCCGCGCCCATGGCCGCTGGCTCTGGGCTCACACTCATGACGACATAGTCCGCGTCATCGCCGAAGAGATCAAGGGCCTGGCGGACAACCGAACGGTCCCGTTCGGTTCCATCGACGGCGATGAGCACTTTCTTCGGTGTGTTGGTCATAGAGAGAGTGTTCCACGTACAGCCGGTACGGAAACACAAACCAGTTCGATCCGTTCCTGTCCGCGTCTCAGCTCGTCCGCGTCTCAGCCTGTCCGGCGACCGAAGAGTCCGCGTGAGCGCATACTCATCACGACCACGCCGTCCTGATTGGTCATGGCACCTTCGATCAGGACCGTGCCGCGTGTCGGGTTCTTCGCCGACGGTGCGGTGTTCATCACGGTGATGGTTCCGGTCAGCGTGTCGCCTGGGCGAACCGGCGCCCACCAGCGCAGTTCCTCCATCCCCGGCGATCCTCGGCTATCGGCACCGTCGAGCACTGTGTCGGCGTAGAGCCGCATCCACAGCGAGCCGGTGTGCCAACCGCTGGCAATCAGACCGCCAAACGACGAGTCGACAGCAGCGACTGGGTCGATGTGAAACGGTTGCGGATCAAACTGAGTGGCGAAGTCGATGATCGCCTCCTCGGTCAATGTGACCGAACCCAACTCGATGACCTGGCCGCTGGTGAAGTCCTCGAAGTGCGTGGTCGCCATCGGCCGAGTCTGGCAAACTGCCGCCGCTCGACACGGCTTGAGGTGTCTGTTGTTGGCCGATCGGACTGTGCTCAGGGGAGGAGGGTGGCGGCGAAGGAGGCGATGATGTCGGCAACTGCGATGGCGTGCGTGTCTTCGTGCATCGAGTGGCCACCGCCATCGAGCACGACCAGGCGCGCATCAGGCATCTTGCGTTCGAGGTACTGACCTGAGCCTTGGTACTCGGGGCGGTCATCGCCACCTGCGAGCACGACGGTTGGCGTCGCGATGTCGGCGAGCCGGTCCATCACGATCGAGTCGTGCTGCAAATTGAGGTCGGTGACGTGCTCCGGAACACCAAACCGGTGGGCGTTGCGACGTGAGCGGACATTCCAGCCCTCGCGCTTGTCCGGGTCACGGAAGCCGGGCCCCGTGTTGATCGCCACCACGCCACGAGCAGCGTTCGGGCGCGTGGCTGCATGGGCAAGCGCCAGGTAGCCGCCGAGCGAGTGGCCAACCAGGATCGCCGGGCCGTCAACACTGGCCAGTACGTCGTCGATGTCAGCCAATGCTGCGTCACGGGTGAACGCTTCGGGGTCGTCATCGGGGCAGGGTGAGTCGCCGTGGCCGGGCAGGTCGATCGCGATCGTCAGGTGCCGATCAGCCAGCGCCTCGGCGCAGGCATCCCAGCTATGGGCCGACGTTCCAAGCCCATGAATGAAGACGATGGGCACGCCGGCGCCCGCTGCTGGTCCGCGTCGGATCGTGTTGAGTTGCACGAGGAGAACGTAGCCACCGCCCTCCTCTACGCTCGGATCGGTGAGCAAACTGCATGAGACTTTTATCGACCACGACGCGGCATTGGCTGCGTCGATCACCGAGGCATTCGCCGCAGGCGGGTCAGGCCTGATGGCCGACTTCGGGCTTCGCATCGTCGCTGCCGAACCGGGCCGCGTGCGCTTCGACCTTGATGTCGTCGAGCGCCTCACGCATGGCGGCGGAGTGCTGTCGGGGCAAGCGATATTGGGATGTATGGACACCGGCATGGTGTTCGTGATGATGTCGCTACGCCCTGATGCCGACGCCAGCTTCACGACGGTGTCGCTCGCCACCAACTTCGAGCGCGGGGTACCAGAAAATGTCGGCACCGTCACGTTCGAAGCGTGGGCTACCAAGCCGGGCAGGTCGCTCGTGTTCGGGCAGATCGATCTCTTCCTACCGAACGGCACGCGCGCCGCAAGCGCCACGACGACATATATGTGGCTGTGATTTCGGACGTCCAACCGAGCCCACAATCAAGCGCCCGGAGGCTGCGGTCAGCGTCTGGTCCGTCCGCATCGATCGAGCGCATCGATCGAGCGCATCGTTGTCCACTTCCCTGCGCCGTTGGGGCCGAGAAAACCAACCAGCTCGCCGCGCGGCACCTCCAGATCGAGGCCGCCGAGTGCGGTGACCTGCCCGAACTGCTTGCGCAGCCCCGCGCAGACGAGTCCGTTGCCGGTCATCAGGTGGCCTCGACGAACTCCACCCAGTTGCCATCCGGATCCTCGACCATGCCGATCCGGATCCCCGGCCGGATTTCCGAGGCAGGGACCATCACATTGACGTCAGCAGCTGCACACTCGGCGAGAATCTCGTCGAGGTTCGAGACGATCAAGGTGAGGTACCGGAACCCGAGGCCACCGGCAATGCCGCCAGGTGTTGCCGACGGCGGGGTCGTGGTGAGGTTGACCAGCTTGATCACCGTGTCGCCGCACTGCAGGCGGTGCATCGTGCCGCCGCCACCGATGGGCATCGGCATGTCACCGACGTGCTCGAGGCCAAGAAGGCCAACATAGAACGCGAGTGATCGTTCGCTCTCTTTGATCACGATGCCGAGATCGATGGCGGACTTGGCGAGTTGTACAGGCATTCCCGGAAGCTACGTCATCACCAGCCCTGGGACACGTTGGTACAGCGGGTTCGCTGCTTCGAGAGCCGCAGCGGCTTCGAGGAGCGCCCGATCGTTGCCAACTCGCGCGACCAGTTGCAGCCCGACGGGAAGGCCGGCGGAGGTGAACCCGGCCGGCAAAGACAGCGCCGGGCACCCGGTCGGTGTGATGACGCAGCAGGTGGTCATCCAGTCGAGATAGTCAGCCATGGCGACGCCATCGATCGCCATCGGGAACTCGGTCTCGACGGGGAACGGTGCGACCTGGGCAGCTGGCAGGGCGAGCACGTCGTACTCGTCAAAGAACTTCGTCATCTCGGCGTGCACCTGCGCTCGCAACGCTTCGGCCCGCAGCACATCGTCAACGGTGATCGACAGGCCGAACTCGATGTTCTCGAGCACGGTGGCTTTCATCAGCGACCAACGGTCACGCGGGATCGCCTGCCCGAGTTGGCGGTAGGCCAGACCACGCAGGGTGCGGAAGATCTGCATGGACGCCGACAGGTCCGGGGCTGCTTCGCTGAACGTGCCCCCGGCCGCCGTGATCTGCTTGGCTGCCTGGCGACAGAGGCCGAGGACCTCGGCTTCAGCAGTGAACAACCCGAGGTCACCACCCCAGGCCAGGCGAGCGGACGTCGTTGTCGGGAGCGGAGCGCGAAAGATCGCCGGGTCGTCAGTCAGCGACAGCGGGTCGTCGGCCTGGGGCCCGGCGAGCGCGCTGAGGAGCAGCGCCGTATCGGCCACCGTGCGCCCCATTGGACCACGCACACCCAGCCGAATCAGATGGGTCGACGTCGACGTCGCGGCGGACAGGGCCACTCGCCCGATCGTCGGTCGGAGGCCGACCACGTTGCAGAAGCCCGCGGGGTTGCGCAGCGATCCGCCGAGGTCGCTGCCGTCGGCGATGGGCAGCATCCGGCTGGCGAGGGCTGCCGCTGCGCCACCGCTGCTGCCGCCCGCCGACTTCGACAGATCCCATGGGTTCCGGGTCACGCCGAACACTTCGTTGAACGTGTGCGAACCCGTGCCGAACTCTGGTGTGTTGGTCTTGCCGATGATGATCGCCCCGGCGGCACGGAGTTGCGCTGCGATGAACCCGTCAGCCGCTGCCAGCTGGGTGCTCGTCACCAGTGAACCCGACCGTGTCGGAAGTCCGGCGACGTCTTCCAGATCCTTCACTGCCACCGGCAGGCCGTGCAGTGGACCCATCGGTTTCTGGGCATCGGCCGCGTCGGCATCGGCCAGCACGTCGGCCCGGTCGCGCATCGACACGATGGCGTTGACCTGAGGGTTGACCTGATCAATCCGGTCGAGGTGCGCGGTCATCACGTCACGCGCCGACAGCTCTCGCGACCTGAGGAGGCCAGCCAGTTCGACGGCGGTGTGATCGACAATTTCCATCAGCCCATCTTGCCAGCACTCGATCAGCTGATCCCACGCCAGCCGGTGATCCTCAAGGGCTTCGATGCACTTTTGGCAGCGCGGCGCGGTCATGCTGGCGCCATGGACATCGGAATCTTCTCAGGCGTCGCGAGTAGCGGCGGATTCAGCTCGATCTTGGCGGACGCAGCAGCGTCGGCCGAGGCAGGATTCGACACCTACTGGCTCCCCCAGATCGTGCAGCAGGCTGAGGCGATGAACATCATTGGCGCCGCCGCACAAACGGTGTCGAACATTCGCTTCGGCACATCGGTCGTCCCCACGTACCCCCGTCATCCAATGGTCATGGCCGAACAGGCCCAAACTACGAGCATGCTCACCGGCGGCCGTTTCACGCTCGGCATCGGCCTCTCCCACAAACCGGTGGTCGAAGGCATGTGGGGCCACTCGTTCGACAAGCCGCTCCGGCACGCCCGCGAATACCTCGAAGCGCTGATGCCACTCGTGCGCGGCGAAGCCGCCAGCTTCGCCGGTGAGACCCTTACGGCCCGTGGGCAGTTGACGATCAACGCCCCCGAATCTCCGGTGCTGCTTGCCGCGCTCGGCCCGCAGATGTTGAAGCTCGCCGGTGAGCGCTGCGGCGGCACCATCACCTGGATGACCGGCGCAAAGACGCTCAGCGAGCTCACCGTGCCCACGATCAGCGAAGCAGCATCGAACGCTGGGCGCGACAAGCCCCAGGTCGTTGCCGGTATGCCTATCTGGGTCACCGACGACGTCGACGCCGCTCGCGCTAACGCCGCCAAGACATTCCTGATCTACGGCCAGCTCCCGTCGTACCGCGCAATGCTCGACCGCGAAGGCCTCGGCGGCCCCGAAGACCTCGCCATCATCGGTGACGAGGCAACATGCGCGAGTCGGCTCGACGAACTCGCCGCCGCCGGTGTCACGCAGCTCGCGGCATCAGAGTTCGCCTCGGACCCCGAGGGTCGAGCCCGCACCCGGGCATTCCTCGCCAGCCGCCTCTGAGTCAGTAACTGGCAGGGGTCAGCTCGAGGGCCGCGCTGGCAATCGGGAGGCGCACAACGACGCAATCGCCGTGCACGTCCGTCGTGACGTCGGGGTGTCCCGTGATCCACCACATCCGTGGCTGCACGCCAACGATGCGGAACTCGGTCCAACCCGTCATCTCGGTCACCGGCTCAACGTCGACATAGAGCGAACCGCCACGCCACCCATGGCACACCACCGTGACCTTGCCGACTTCGACGTCGCGCACCGCGGCCAGTTCGGAGTGTTCGGCGCGCTCCCTCATAAGCCAATTGTCCCGCAAGATCGAACAATCCGCGCTCGCTTCCTCCGTTTTCATGAGCTTGCTGCAGTCAGTGACTGCAGCAAGCTCATGAAAACCGCAAGATCAGAAGGTGGCGTCAGCATCTTGGCTGTTCCTGCTGGAGCGGCTCGGGTCGTTCAGCGGATGGCGACCGAGCGCAGCACGTCGGCATAGTGGTCGAACCCGGGGACCACGCGGCCGGCAACCTTGGCCGTGTCGTCCCAACGCCGCACCAGTACTGCGCCACGACTGCCGGGATGACGTTCAAACGCGTCAACTTCGTCGGCGGTCATTGCGCCACCCTGTACGGCGAGGGTCCGCACCGACGACGGTGACAAGGTCGCGAAGTAGGACGACTCAACAGCACACAGGTAACGCTTCGCAGCCACATGCAGCGCGACCGGGCCCGTGACCTCTGGCCCGAACCACGCTGCGAGATACCGGGCGCCGGCTTTCTCGTGCTCGTGGTCGTTGACCAGGGTCTCATCGAGCGCAACGTGATCTTCGAGCAGCAGGTGCCCCACATCATGCAGCAGCGCAGCTGCCACCAGCGCATCCGATTCGCCTGACGCCGTGGCCAACTCGGCACACTGCACTGCGTGCTGCAACTCGGTGATGACCTCGTCATACAACCGCGATGCAGCCGGGCTTGCGTACAGCGCGTGCAGATCATCAAGCAGCAGCATGGTCACCGCTGTACCGGTCGCCCGAGGAAGTCGTCGATGATGCTGATGCGAACGCGCTCACCGTCGAAGTCGTCCCCAGCCACCGCGAAGTCTGCTCGCTTGTCGGCGTAGTAGCGGTCGCGGAAGTCGCCACGCGACGCAGCGTTGTAGGTGAGATAGGCAGCGCGTCGCGGCCGATCGCTGCGGTTCGTATCGCTGTAGTGCGGGGTGTACGAATCGAAAAACAGCAGGTCACCAGGATCCAGCGGCACCGGGCGCCAAGCGAGCTTCGCCGCAAGTGACTCGTCGATGCGACCTCGCTCGTCGGTCGTCATCATGGTGCCTCGCCCCGGAGGCACCGTTGCACCAGCGTCGGGCGCGGGCGCCACGTACAGGCACCCGCTCTGTTCTGTCGCTGGATCGAGCGGAACCATGCAGGAGATGTGGTGGTCAATGAATCGGTAGGCCGGTGCGTCTTGATGTGGGGCAAAGCCGCCACCACCGGGATGCTTGTAGTTGATCTTTTCCTTGAACAGCACGGCCGGTTCGCCAAACAACTCGCCGAGCACTCGGGTGATAAGGCCGTCGCAGATGAACGCGCGAAGCACATTGTCGTGCTCGATGAAGTCTTCGCTCCTGGCCAGGACCGCCCCGGCGTCAGTCTGTTCGAAGTGGTGGAGACCCGGGCCGTCGGCGTCGGCCCACGCCGCCACGCCGGACACCGCAGCGTCGATCGCTGCGAGTTCATCCGGCTTGATCGCCCCGCGCATGACGAGCCAACCCTGCTCGCTAAACGCCGCGACGTCGATCGTCACGTTTGCTTTCACAATTCTCCCAGACCGAGCAACCCGGCAATCATTGGTGCCCACTCAAGCGCTGACGGTTGGGCAGTCTTGATCCATCGCATCAGCGGCTCGGCTGCGGGGGCACCGCCGGACACAATTGCCAGCTGCGTCCGGCAGCGGGGGCTGCCGTGTTGTCCGCCGAGTGGGATCGGCGCCGCATCGAACATTCGCCCGGGTTCGGTCCATGCCATCCAGACATCCGCGCTCAAACGCTCCGCCGACTCGATTCCGGAAACGGCTGTGATCGCGGCGAGTGCGTCCGGACCGACGTCGCCGTGGATCAATGCGCCTGTTCCGTCGGTGGCCACTTGGAGATCGACGAACCCGGACAGGGCATCGGCCAGCGGGACCGATGTCTGGTCGACGATGGTCTCTTGGTCATGGTCGGACAGCGTGATAACGACGGTGTGGTCCCACCCGTCGGCGAGCGCATCAATCAGTTCACCGTAAGCACCGTCGGTCGCACCATATTGCTCGACTGCCTGCGACGAGTCCGGCCCATAGAGATGCGATGTCGTGTCGGGTTGGTTGAGATGCAGCACGACGAGGTCGGCGTTGAGGTCAGCACTCTGCGCGGCGGCGACGACAGCGGCGTCAGTCGGATAGCCGAACTCGCAGCGGGCGGTGCCGTCCGGTATCCATCCGCCCGGCGGCCACACTTCGTCGGCGCGATCGCCGCCCATCTGAGCGATCAGTTTGTGGTCACCGACGACCGTCACCGATCGCCCGCCGGCCGCGGCGACGCGGTCGAACAGGGTGGGGGCACGTGGTCCGGCTTTCGGCGACGGCACCCATCCCTCGCCCTCGATCCAGGTGGAGTTGCCATACACCCCTGTCTCGCTGGGGTCGGCGCCTGTGATGAACGCCGCATGATTGGCGTAGGTAACCGACATTGGCAGCGACAGCCCACCCTCAGGGGCGCGTCCACCCTCGCAAGCCTGCCGCCAGATGTTCGGTGTGAGCGCGGCACTGACATGTCGATGCGGCAGAGCATCGATGATGATCATCACCACACGCAGATCTTCGTTCATCACGACCTCACCGTACGTCGCACCCGCGACGGTCGGCCAACTCAGCTCATCGGTGTGAGTGTCACCTTGCTCGGCCGGTCGCGGAATGATGCAAAAAATGTGACAGTCGACACGTCGCGTGGTCGGTCAACCTGCTACAAATCTTTTAGACGTACAAGACGACTTCCCGGGGGGAATGATGTTGGTAAGTACACGACGCCACACACTGGCGATCCTGGTGTCTGGGGCACTCCTTGCTGCTGCATGCAGCGGCAGTGACTCGGCTGACTCACCGAATGCGACGGAGGCTCCAGCCACCGCAGCCGAGGCTGACCCCGACAGCTCGGAGCCTGCCGACACGTCAGACACCGCAGCACAGTCGACCGAGCCCGACGAACCGGCGCCACTCGAAGACG
Source organism: Ilumatobacter sp. (assembly GCF_041688325.1). Taxonomy (GTDB): domain Bacteria; phylum Actinomycetota; class Acidimicrobiia; order Acidimicrobiales; family Ilumatobacteraceae; genus Ilumatobacter_A. Next base: position 5,814 of record NZ_JBDNIJ010000163.1, on the reverse strand, counting down.
CGGACCAGCTCACCAGTGAGGGTGAGGGCAACGCCGACCTGGCATCGCTCGAACCAGTTGCAGGTGGCGAGATCACCTTCGGCCTCACCAACGACGGCACCGGTTTCGACACCACCGGCGCCATTGCGCCCGGCTCGATTCGAGTGATCACAGCACTCAACGACTCGCTCGTCGGCCTCGACGCAAACGCCAACTGGCAGCCGAACCTCGCCGAGAGTCTCACGCCGAACGACGACTTCACGTCGTGGACCATCACCATGCGCCAGGGTCTCCTGTTCCACGACGGCGAACCCGTCGACGGCGAAGCCGTTCGCGCCAACCTGCAAGCATTCAAAGACAGCCCGATCGTCGGATTCGCGATGGCTCAGATCACCACGATCACCGCGGTCGACGAACTGTCTGTCCGGCTCGATCTGAGCGCACCGTGGGCTTCGCTCCCGTACGGGCTGGTCGGCCAACCCGGCTGGATGGTGTCGCCTTCGACGATCGGCACGAACGAGACATTTACTGGCACCGGCCCGTTCATGCTCGAGAGCTGGACACCAGGCGACGGCGCACGCGTCGTGCGCAACCCGAACTACTGGCGGGCCGACGAGGGCTTGCCGTACCTTGATGCGATTAACTTCAAATTCCTTGTCGATCTGACGGTCAAGCGCCAGGCCTTCGAAGCTGGTGACGTGCAGGGCTACATCAGCCCGGGCGATGAAGACATCGTTGACTTTCTCGAGGACGACGAGACCGACGTGTGGATCGGCACCGCTGGCGCGAACGAGTACCTGTGGCTCCTCAACACGACTGCGCCACCGTTCGACGACCTCCGCGTCCGCCAGGCAATGGCCCACGCGATCGACAAGCAGTTCATTATCGACACGTTCCGCTCCGGCCTCACCATCCCGGCGAACGGGCCGCTGAACCCGTCAGACCGCTGGTACACCGAGAACAACTATCCGCAGTTCGACCCAGCAGCAGCACAAGCGCTCGTGGACGAGTATGAAGCCGAGGTCGGCCCAATCGAATTCGAGCTGTCGATCGAGCCAAATGCATCGGTGATCGAAGTCGCCGAAGTGATGATGTCGTTCCTGACCGACGTCGGTATCGACGGCAAAATCAAGGAGATCGGTCAGGGCCAATCAGCGCTGACGGCGATCCAAGACGACTTCCAAGCGTTCTCCTGGTTCCAGTTCGGCTCGCCCGATCCGGACGGCGAGTACCCGTTCTTCCATTCCAGTGGCGGCTTCCTCAACTGGACCAACCTGGTCAGCGCCGACATTGACGCTGGGTTGGATGCGGGTCGACAGAACATCGACGAAGCTGCTCGCAAGGCGGGCTACGCACAGTTCCTCCAGGCGCTCGGTGACGAAGTTCCGATGATCTGGGTCGATCACCTCAATGGTGTCGAAGCCGTGGTCACGCTGCCCGAACTCCACGGCATTGGCACGCCAGGACTCTTGCCGGACGGTTCGGCGTCCTTGGCGATGACCAACGGCAACTTCTTCGCCTGGCCGGGCGTGTGGATCGAGCAGTGACCTGAACCAGCGGGCCCCAGCATGCTGATCTTCGTCCAGCGCCTCGGGCGTCTGGTCTTTGTGTTCTTCGTCGTCACCTTCGTGACGTTCTTCCTGCTCGACCAGGCACCGGGTGACCCGGCTGAACGGTTCGCCGGACTGAACGCCACGCCCGAGGTGGTCGAAGGTATCCGCGCCAACCTCGGGTTGAACGGCTCACTCTTGGAGCGGTACACCCGCTGGCTCGGCAATGCAGTGAGGTTCGACTTCGGCGACTCAATCGTGACGCGCGGGTTCAGCAGCTGGGACCTCATCCGGGAGTCGCTGCCGAAAACTCTGGAGTTGATGGTGCTTGCCGAAATCATGGCGATCGGCATGGCGGTGCCGTTGGCGCTGGCTTCGGCACGACGCCCCGGTGGCTTCATCGACAAGGCCGCGTCATCGACCGCATTCGGGCTCCTTGCGCTGCCGGCGTTCGTGCTGGGGATTTATATGTCGTTCGTCTTCGGCGTGAAGCTCGGCTGGTTCCCAACGATCGTCGACAACCTGCCGGGGCTCAACGACGACCCGCTCAACAACCTGCGCCAGATGTTCCTGCCGTCACTCACACTGGCGCTGAACCTGGTGGCCGTCTACCTCCGCCTACTCCGGAGCGATCTGATCGAGACCCTGCAAGAGGACTATGTAATGCTCGCCCAGGCACGCGGCTTGAGTGAGCGGCGCATCATGTGGCGCCACGTGTTGCGGCCGTCATCGCTGAACTTCACCACTGCCGTCGGCCTCAACATCGCTGGCCTCATCGGCGGAGCGTTCATCATCGAGGTGCTGTTCGCGATCAACGGCATGGGTCGCCTGGTGATTCAGTCGGTCATACTCGAAGACTTCAATGTGGTCGCCGCCGTCGTCGCCATCCTGACCGTCGCCTACGTGATGATGAACTTCCTCGTCGACGTGCTGTATTCGATTCTCGACCCAAGGATTCGTCATGGCGCTCGTTGAACCGGGCCCGACTGGGGTGAAGACCGAGGCTGAAGCAGTCGCTGCTGTCAAGCAGGGCGGGCCTGTGCCCAGTCGGAAACTCGGAGTGATGTTCTGGTTCTCGGCCACGTGGATTGTCGCGCTGGTGTTCCTCGCGCTGTTCCGCGACATCCTCCCGATTCGCGACCCGGACGAACTCGGCATCCGGACCCGTGAAGTCGCCAAGTTTGAGGGCCCCGGCTGGAATGCGTTCTTCGGTGCCGACGGCCAGGGCCGCGACATGTTCGCGCGCGTCGTCCAAGGCGCGCGGCCTGCGCTGATCCTCGGCCTCACGGTCACCATCATCGGCGGGTTGCTCGGCAGCGCCGTGGGCCTCACCGCCGGTTACCTGCGCGGCAAGGTCGATTCGGTCAGCACCATCCTGATCGACATCGCGTTGGCATTCCCCGGTCTCGTCCTCCTCATCTCCGTGCGAGCCACCTTCGGCAACTCGATGTTCGTGTTCATCACGCTGTTCTCGCTGACAAGCATTCCCGGCTACGCCCGCATTGTGCGTGGTGCATCATTCGCGCTTTCCGAGCGCGACTTCGTCGACGCGGCCGAAGCAATGGGCGCAACCAAGCGGCGGATCCTGCTGCGCGAGCTGGCACCAAACATCGCCCTGCCCGTACTGTCGTTTGCATTCATCGGCTTCGCTCTCGTGATTGTCGCCGAGGGCGGACTGGCCTTCATCGGCTTATCCCTCGACGAGATCACGTGGGGCAAGTTGATCGCCGACGGAGCCGGTGACATCGACAAGCATGCCCACGTCGCGCTCTTGCCAGCCACGGTGATGTTCCTCACGATCCTGGCGTTCAACCTCGTTGGCGACTCCATGCGATCGCTCTACTCGCCGCGCGAAGTCGTGACGCAGCGCCGCCTGCGCGTCGGCCCCGTAGCCGACACCGGCAGCGGCGACGAGGTCCTGTACATCGACGACCTCTTCACCGCGCTGCACACACCGAACGGCGACGTGCACGCCGTCGACGGGGTGTCGCTGTCCTTGAAGGCAGGCGAAGCGCTCGGTGTGGTTGGCGAGTCAGGGTCGGGCAAAACCATGATCCTCCGGTCGATCGTCGGTGCCTTCGCGCTTGCCGACGTCACCCGGTCCGGCACCATTGAAGTCGCCGGTGTCGACATGTTGCGAGCAGCACCAGCCGACATCCTGCGCACGCTCGGCACGCAGATCGGCATGGTGTCGCAGAATCCCCTGACCGCCCTCAACCCGGTCCGGCTCATCGAGCACCAGATCACCGAACCAATGCTCGTGCACACCAGCATGTCCAAGTCGCAAGCGCGGGCGCGGGCACTCGAATTGATGCAGCAGGTCGGCATCTCGGCGCCCGAACGGCGCCTCCGCGAGTACCCGCACCAACTGTCAGGCGGCATGCGCCAGCGGGTGACCATCGCGATTGCGTTGGCGAACGAGCCGGCACTGCTGCTCGCCGACGAGCCAACCACTGCACTCGACGTAACGGTGCAAGACCAGATCCTGCGGTTGCTGTCTGGCCTCCAGCGCGACCGGCAGATGGCGATGGTGCTCGTCACCCACGACTTGGCGGTCGTGAAAGGATTCACCGATCGTGTCGCGATTGTGTACGCCGGCGAGGTCATCGAGTCGGGGCCGACAGAGCAAATCTTCACCAACCCTCGACACCGTTACACCGTTGCGCTCATCCAGTCGATGCCCGACCTCGACCTCCCAAGCCACTCCGAGCTCACCACCATCGAGGGCACTCCCCCGTCGCTGATCTCACCGCCACGTGGTTGCCGCTTCGCGGCCCGATGCCCGGCCGCTCAAGACATCTGCAACACGACACCCCCGTCGGCCGACGAGCGCAGCGAGCACTGGTTCCGCTGCCACTTTCCCGCTGGCGAGAATGCGCAAGGACACGCCTGATGGCCGGTACCGGCACTGCACATCTCCGCAGCGACGTCGTGCTCAGTGTGACCGAACTCGTCGTCGAGTTCCCGGCACGCAAGAAGCAGGTCGTGCATGCCGTGTCGGGCGTGAGCTTCGATCTCGACCAGGGCGAGACCCTGGGCATTGTTGGCGAGTCGGGCTGCGGCAAGACCACCACCGGTCGGGCCATCATGCAGCTCGAATCGGTGACCAGCGGGAGCATCCGACTCAACGGTGTTGACCTTGTCACCCAGCAAGGCGAGCAGCTGCGCCAGGCGCGCAAGAAGATGCAGATGATCTTCCAGGATCCAGTGTCGTCGCTCAATCCAAGCCGGCGTGTCCGCGACATCGTCCGCGAGGGCATCGACATCTGGGGCTCGACCCGCGAGGGCGACCTCGACGCATGGGTCGCCGAGGTGATGGCGTCGGTCGGGCTCGGTGACGACGGTATTGCCGACCGCAGGCCCCACGAGTTCTCGGGCGGGCAGTGCCAGCGAATCAACATCGCGCGTGCGCTGGTGATGGAACCTGACGTATTGATCCTCGACGAGCCGGTATCGGCCCTCGACGTGTCGGTGCAGGCCCAAATCCTCAACCTGCTCGAAGGGCTGAAGCGGCAGTTCGGGCTGACGATGCTGTTCATCAGCCACGATCTCGCGGTCGTGAAAAACATCTCAGACCGGGTCATGGTGATGTACCTCGGCAAGGTCTGTGAGATCGCCGGAACTGCCGACCTCTACGCCCGGCCCACACATCCGTACAGTCGGGCACTGCTCGCGTCGATCCCCGGCAACACCCTCGGCCTGCCACCGGCGAGTGAGCTGATCAGCGGCGAGTTGCCCTCACCGCTCGACCCTCCGTCAGGTTGTCGTTTCCGGACACGCTGCCCGCACGCGTCTGAGGTGTGCGCCAGTACCGAACCCGAGCTGGTCGAACACGCACCCGGTCACTGGGTTGCCTGCCACCACCCCGCCGTCACTGAGCCGCGCCAGCAGTTTGTGTGAGCGATTGTGTGTGAGCAGTTTGTGTGAGCGATAGCGGCGTCGGTTGCCGGTTTCGCTCACACAAACTCAGGCCAGCCTTTTTGTGTGAGCGATTGCGGCGTCGGTTGCCGGTTTCGCTCACACAAACTCAGGCCGGCGTTTCTGCTCATGAGCGCTGTCGGGATGTGCGAGTGTGATTGCTCACCGAGAGAAACGGGGCCCGACAGGTGACACCAGAGGAACTGCGCGAGGCCGTTGACCACGGGACGATCGACACCGTGGTCGTGGGCTTCACCGATCACTACGGGCGAACGCTGGGGAAGCGATTTGACGCCGCGTTCTTCCTCGAGACCATCGACGACGGGACGCACGCCTGCGACTACCTGATGACGGTCGACATGGAAAT
>NZ_JBDNIJ010000162.1:0-2819 GCF_041688325.1 Ilumatobacter sp. | reverse complement strand
GGAGCAGCTTGTTCATCTCGATGACGTGTAGTTCCTCGGCGCCAATCTGGGTCCGTGCGTACTCCTCGAGGTAAATCGAGTCGCCCTCGGCGAGTGCGAGCAAGTTGCGGTAGAGGTCGAGCGCCCGCCGTTCATGACCGATCGACTCACGCAAGATGTTTTCGATGGTGTGATCGTGCGACTCTTCGATGTCGGCAATGCCCTGCGTTGGGTGGCCCCCGAGGCCGGTGAGGATCTCGCCAGCCTGGCGAGCGTGCACCAGCGATTCGTCTGCCTGCTCTTGCATGAACGCCACCAGAGGCAGACGGTTCGGGCCGGTGATCACGAGTGCGTAGTGCGTGTACCTGACGACCCCGGCAAGCTCAGCGAGCATGATCTCGTTGAGGACCGGGTTGATGTCAGTGGTGTCGATGAGTGTGTCAACCATAGAGTTCGATGTCGCTTTCGGCGTGATTCGGGACGTTCGGATGGATTCGGACTGACCGTCAGGTACTGACGAGAATGCGTTCGCCCGTGAAGGGCGCGATGCCGATGAAGCTCTCGCCCACTCGGACCATGAGCGTCCCGTCGGGTGATACGGATGTGACGCTGACTGCCTCACCCGGCTGGATTGCTGACGCTTCGAGAAACTCGAGGAGGCCAGGCTCGAATTCGAGTTCTTCGGTGATGCGACGCACGACAACAACCTGACCGACTTCGGTTTCAGACAGTGGTTGCAGGGCAGCAGGTTCGTACGCCGATCCGGGGATCGGGTTCCCGTGCGGGCAGGTCGTCGGATGGCCGAGCAGCTCGTCCATTGAGCGTTCGACTGACTCGCTCATCACGTGCTCCCACTTCCCTGCTTCGTGATGTGCGTCGGCCCAGGAGAGCTGCAAAATATCGGTGAGGAAACGCTCAGCAAGGCGGTGTCGGCGCACTGTGCGCTCACCGAGCCGCTCTCCCTCCGGCGTCAGTCGGATCCCACCGCCCGCAGCGACCAGCCCCTCCGCTTCGAGCCGTTTGATCATCTCGCTGACTGCCGCACGGCTGACATTGAGCCGCTCGGAGATACGAACCTGAGCGATTTGAAGGTTGTCTTCACCGAGTTCGAAGATGCACTCGCAGTACTCCTCGAATGCGGGGTGGAACTCGCCTGGCGTTGCCATGCCTACAAGTATAGCGAGAAGATCGCCGCCTTGTAAAGTATGCTTAACTTTTTTTGTCAATAGGGTTTACGAACGACCCGGCAACGGTTCGCCCAGCCGAACAACAGAGGCCACCAGGTACGCCTCAACGGTTCCCTCCAACGCCTTGGCATCTGCCATGAAGCGAACCTTCTCGTCGAACGACACCGTTGAGTCGAAGACGAGTGTCCATGCTTCGGCTCCGGCGGCTTCTTCATCGCCACCCTCATCAGCCCCACCTGCTGAGGAGCTGGACCCAGGGGTCGCTGCGGCGAACTCGATGTACTGCTGATCCAGCCCGAATGCGATCTCTGGATCCTGATGAGCGAACTTGCTACGGCTGTCGACATCGACACAAGCTCGTTGCGAACCAGACCCTCGTCACCTCGACCATGATCGTGCGCCTGGAGGAGACGGTCGACGCATTCTCCGAACGCTTCGACCCTCCGACCGAGTTCGTGGTCCCAGGCGAGACATGCGTCGCTGCACTGCTCGACGTCGCTGGAATCTCATCGGGCGTCAGCCCGCCTCGACCGCCTCGACCGATGCGAGATCGTCGACGTCTTCGTGATTCTCGTCGTCGGGGACGAAGCGGCGTTCGGCCAGTCGTTCAGGCAGCAACGGCGGTGCGCCAGCCTCGACCCAGTCGGCAAGGGCGGCGGTGACGGCGGTGTCGAGAACGTCACCGAACCAGATGCGTTCACTGCCTGATCGCACGACAACGACGTTGGAGCGTTCGCACGGTCCAAGACAGTTCGTCGTGTACAGCTTCGCTCGTCGACGACCCGCTACCGCTACCTGCAGCCGGTCGACCTGGGCGACATGATCGACGTCGTCGTGCTTGTCTGTGCCACAGCAGCACCCCCGGCAGACCAGCATCGACACGCTGTCTGCACGCCGCTGAACGCGTAATCGAGCATCAGAGTCAACACCGTCGGTGTCAGCCATCAGTGTCCGTGCCCAACGTGTTGATCATCGTCGCTCAAGTGAGAGTGCCGGTGTTCGGCAGCGTGGTGCGAATGGCCGACACCAATCGCCTGGCCAGCTTTTTCTTCCATCCCTGGGAACGGCGCGCGGTACGCGCACGTGTCGCAATTGACGACCGGTACTCCGTCGAGAGCCTCGAGGTAGCGGCGGGTGATCACCACGACAAGCCGTGGATCTGGGCCGAAGTAGCCGGCGTCGACCACATCGATGCCGGTGCGTTCAACAAATTCGGCGATCTCGTCGCGTGCTCGTTCGATCAATTTGCCGTTGCACAGGAACCAGAAGAACACGGCGATACGGCGGTGACCGAGTCGTTCCATCATGTCCAGGGCAGCGGGCGTGCGCGGCCAGGTCATTCCTGTGAATCCCACTTGCAGATCGCCGGCATCGACCCATTCGCCGAGCAGCCGCGCCGCCTTGGTGGCCTCGCCGTTCGCGTCGGGGTCGCTGGTACCGCGGGCGATGACGAGCAGCGGGACGCCCGTACCGTCGACGGCTCCGAGATTGTCGGCAGCGATCTCGACGAGTTCGGGCACGACTCCGAGAGGCGAGCCGAATCTGAGGTCGACCTGCGGGTGACGCAGCCGGCCCTCGACCACGATCGCCGGCACGTCGCTTTTCGCATGGCTCGCTCCGAGCAGCATGAACGGCAAAACCACAATGCGTCGG
>NZ_JBDNIJ010000161.1:0-7914 GCF_041688325.1 Ilumatobacter sp. | reverse complement strand
GCAAGGATCGAGACGATCCCAAGGATCACGGGGATCGACGATTCAGTACCTTTGATCGGCGAGTTGAGCTCGCTTGAGAGATAGCTGACTGCACCCAAGGAAGCAACGATGAAGGCCACCGGCAGGATCCACGTCCTGACCGCATAGCCAGGTCGAGGGGACTCCTGTGTACGTGCTGGTTCCATGATCCGACGGGCGTTCTCGACGACCATAAACGTCCAAAGCACAACGGCGATTACGCCGACCGCTCCGGCAATCAGCGAACGAGGCGCGAGGGCCTCCAACCGTGGCTGAACGTCGACCTCACGGCCTCTCTGCCACCCGTGCAGGAAAAGCGACAACGCGACACCGGTCAGTGCGACCAGGCGGACAGGCAGCATCGGAAGAAGCGCGCGAACCGCCACATTGGATTTCCCGTGTCCAGGAGTCGACGCGCTCGTGTCCGCCGCCGCAACATCTGCGGTCAGCAGAACAGGTGGAGCAACGGGAGCCAGAGATGGCTGCGGCGGAACGAGCGCTGTTGGGGCCGACACGGGAACCATGTGGAAGTACACGTCGTGACTTGCCCGCGGCGCGTCCTTGTCGTGCGATCGCGTCCCCACCGGTTCCATGTGCGTCCATCGACGGATTTCTGCGTCACCATGAGGATTTCTTTCCAAAAGTCGCGCTCAACCGGTGAGCAGCAACCCGACCAGCCAAACTCAACCTGTGCGTCTCCAACTCGCAAGTCCGTCTGACCACCCGCTCATCGCCACATTGCCATTCGATCAGGCGCTCACCGATTGGGATCTCCCGCAGATGCACGGCGTCTTGGGCTTGCACCGCCACGTCGTCCGGCTGATCGAACTCGGCGACGTCAGCTATGTCATCAAAGAGCTCCCCAACCATCTGGTTGAGCGGGAATACCGCCTGCTTCGAGAACTCGACGACGCCGGCCTTCCGACTGCCGAGGTCGTGGCCGCCGTCACCGGCAAGCCCAACTCATCCGACGGCATGCTCGTCACGAAGCACCTCGACTACTCGATTCCGTACCGCACGCTGCTCTCTGGACGCGGCTTGACCATCCCCTACCTGGGCGAACGCGTACTTGACGCGTTGGTCGGACTCTTGGTCCGGCTCCACCTTGCCGGATTCTTCTGGGGCGACTGTTCGCTCTCGAACACCCTTTTTCGGCGCGACGCAGGTGCGCTGTCCGCCTACGTGATCGACATGGAGACCGGGGAGCGATATCCGCAGCTCAGCGAAGGTCAGCGTCGATACGACCTCCAGATCGCCACCGAGCACGTCGCCGGTGGGCTGCTCGATCTCCAGATGGGCAAGCAACTCGCCGCCGACATCGACCCGTGGGAAGTCTCACTGCAAATCGAGGACCGCTACAACGGGTTGTGGGCCGAACTGACCGAGCCTGCGGACTTTGTTCCTGGCGAAACCTTCCGGATCGAGCAGCGACTGCAGCGACTGCACGACCTCGGGTTCGACGTTGAGGAGATGGACATCGTTGGTGACCCAAACAGCGGGCACATGCGCTACATCCCTCGGGTCGTCGAGCACGGGTACCACCGTCTTCGGCTCAAGAACGTCACCGGCCTCGAAACCACGGAGAATCAGGCCCGGAGACTCCTCAACGACATTCGAGCGTTCGGCGCCGAGCTGCAGCAGCAGCGGTCCGCCACGTCGGCTATCACGGGCGTCACGTTTCGACAGCTCCCCGAGAACGTTATTGCGGTTCGATGGCTCGATCAGCGATTCGAACCTCTCATGGCGCAGGTCCCTGAGTCGATGTTCAACAAACTCGAGGCCGCTGAGATCTACCACCAGCTCCTTGAGCATCGTTGGTACCTCTCAGAAGCGGGTGCCACCGACGTGTCGCTCGACCAGGCGCTCGCCTCGTACCTCGACAACGTGCTGGTCGATGCTCCGGATGAGATCGTCGCAGTCAACAACAACAACAACAACAACGACTGACAGCGCTCCCCGGTGTCAAGTATCGCCAGTCATATCGCCGAGTATTGGCATCCAACGGCGAGTCCAAACAACTCCGCACACCAACAGCGGCAACGTGCATCGGCCTCTAAGGTGGCCGAAGTATGAGCGAAATTCTGAACATCATCGGCCGTGAGATCCTCGATTCTCGCGGCAACCCCACAGTTGAAGTTGAAGTCGAGTTGGACTCGGGCTCGGTAGGTCGCGCCGCGGTTCCCTCCGGCGCATCAACCGGCGAGCACGAGGCAGTCGAGCTCCGCGACGGCGGCGACCGGTATATGGGCAAGGGAGTCCAGCAGGCCGTCGGCCATGTCAACAACGAAATTGCCGACGCACTCATTGGCCTGGACGCAGTCGATCAGCGCCTCCTCGACCGCATCATGCTCGACCTCGACGGCACCGACAACAAGGCCAACTTTGGGGCCAACGCGATCCTCGGCACGAGCCTCGCCATTGCCAAAGCTGCGGCAATCGAACTCGACGTGCCGCTCTACAAGTACATCGGTGGCCCGAATGCCCACGTCCTTCCGGTCCCCATGATGAACGTCATCAACGGCGGTAGCCACGCCGACAACTCGATCGACTTCCAGGAGTTCATGGTGATGCCGGTGGGCGCACCATCGTTCTCTGAAGCCCTGCGTTGGGGCACCGAGACGTACCACGTCCTCAAGAAAGTGCTTTCTGACCGCGGCCTCTCGACGGCCGTCGGTGACGAGGGCGGGTTCGCTCCCAACCTCTCGTCCAACGAAGAGGCGATCACCACACTGATGGAAGCCATCGAGAAGGCCGGCTTCACGCCAGGAGTTGACATCGCTATCGCACTCGACCCGGCCGTGTCGGAAATCTTCAAAGACGGTGCGTACCACCTCGCCCACGAGGGCAAGGTCCTCTCCCCCGCTGAAATGGCCGGCTACTGGACCGAGATGGTCAACAAATATCCGATCGTGTCGCTCGAAGACGCCATGGACGAGAACGACTGGGACGGCTGGGCCAAGCTCACCGCATCCGTCGGCCACAAGACCCAGCTTGTCGGCGACGACCTGTTCGTCACCAACTCCGTTCGGCTGCAGCGGGGCATCGACAACGACGTCGCGAACTCGATCCTCATTAAGGTCAACCAGATCGGCTCACTCACTGAGACACTGGACACCGTGCAGCTCGCAACCCGCCACGGCTACACCTCGGTCATGAGCCATCGCTCCGGCGAGACCGAAGACGCCACCATTGCTGACCTTGCCGTCGCCACCAACTGCGGTCAGATCAAAACCGGCGCACCGTGCCGATCCGACCGTGTCGCGAAGTACAACCAGCTCCTGCGTATCGAAGCCGACTTGGGCGAAGCCGCTGCATACCGCGGCATGGACGCCCTCGCTCCTCTGCGCAAGTGACCGGTCACACTGTGCCTGACACAGTGTGACCGCCTACATTCCAACCATGGCACGCGTTGAAGACATCGGTGAGCAAGACAATTGGCGTTGCTGGTTGTGCGACGACTCGGTCGATCCGGGCATGTCGGTGAACGACGATCGCGGACCGAGTGTCGATGCTCGGATGACCGACAGGAAGGCGAAGAAGAAGGGCAAGGGGAAGTCGAAAGGCTCGACCGACCTCCATGAACGCCTCGCCCATCGTGGATGCAACACGGGCAAGGGCAACATCGAAGCAGTCGTTGTCTGGAACGAACAGCTCTTCACGATCGACCCGGTTGCAATCATCCCGACCGTCGACCGGCTCGCTGCGAAGGGCGGGCGAGAGATCTTCTGCCGCTGCCCGACCGCTGCCGACGCCGACACAACGGCTGCGTGGCTGATCGATCGGATCAGCCGCCTCGAGCCCGGCCTTGCCTTGACCAGTGACATTCAAGAGGGCGGCGGCCAGTACCTCGTTGCCCTACGCGCCTGATCTCCACCGCGAAACAAACCGTTGCCATCGCATGGCTTGACCAGACGTCGCCGGGCCCGGCCTGTACTTTCTGAGGATGCGCGGACGAGGAATCACCATGTTCTTGGGCGGCGCGTTGCTCGTCATCAGTGCGTGCAGCGCCACGGTTCAAAGCGCCACCGAAAGCGCTGGAGTGACCGAGCCTTCCGCTGTCGAGTCGAGCCCGGCAACTCTGGCAACTCCTGACACCGCGATCGCCGATGATGCACCGGCCACCTCGATGCCCGTCGCCACGTTGCCCGAGACCACCATCGCACCCACGACGACCGAACCCAAGCCACAGATCTACGACCCGGCGTGCGTCGTCGAAGTCGAAGCACTGGACTCGCTCGGTCTGATCGCCAACGCGTTCGACGACGAGACCGTGAATGTTGTTGCGCTACGCGCCGAAAACAACCTGCCGACCGCCGACATCGAGGTCGGTCAGCTACTCGACGTGTGTACCGGCAACGGCCTCGATGACATCACCGGCGAGCAACGCGCCGACCCCGACAAAGCCGTCGTGGATGCAGCAGTGCGCCAGAACGTCGAGATCCAACAGCTCAAGCTCAACAAGCTGTTCGAAGAAATCGGCACGCAACCACTTCTCGTCGACGGCGTTTCAGGGCCGGTCACACGCCAGCGGCTCTGCGCTGCACGACTCGCCATGGGGCTTGAAGTCAACACGACCGATATGGCTGCGGGCAGTGCCGAAGAGCGGATGCTGCTCGCTGCGGACGAACTCCCAATGCCGTTCACGTCGGCACTCAACCAGCCGAGGTGGATCCTGATCGACCGGACCTGTCAGTTCATGTTCGTCGGCGAGGGTGCCGAGCAACTGGTCTTCGGCTTCCCGACGTCAACCGGCTCCGAGGGGTATGAGACACGCGACCAAGACCAGGCACGCGCCTTCCGGTTTGATCCGGCGGTCGACAACGGCGGCTGGCACGACAGCAGCGACTTCCCGGTTGCCGCCGACAATCCGCTGAACGGCAACATGTACCGCCCGCTCTACTTCGATCTCGGTCAGGCAATCCACGGCGCCAACAACGTCCCGACCTCTCCGCAGAGCAAGGGATGCGCCCGCCTGCGCACCTCGCACCAAGATCAACTGGTCGACTGGCTCGGCCTTGCATCAGCGACGACGCCGACCTGGAGCGAGCGGACCATCTCGGTCGCCGTGAACGTGCAGGGCGAATACGTTGGCTCAATGTAGCGTCCGCCAGTTGTCTCGTCTCCAGCACATCCGCGAGCACTGAGCTCGCCACATCGAATGGGAATCCTGTGATCGAGACGAAAACCACCGATGAGCTCGTTGCCGGGATTGCCGCTCGGGCAACCGCCCATCTGGCCAATCCACCGCGAGGCCATGATCTCGTCATCAACTTCGCTTCACCCCGCGAACTGATCGACACGTTCGACACCACCGTCGGCTTGGCATTCGCCGAAGCGGCCTCGGCCGAACACGACGATGCGGTGCTGGCCGCAGTCGACCTCGTGATCAAGCACTCGATGCACACGAGCCATCCGCGCTTCGTCAACCAGAACTTCGCCGGGCCCGACCCAATCTCGGTCGTTGGCGACTGGCTCGGGTCGGCGCTCAACACGACGGGCGCGACCTTCGAGGTTGCCCCAGTGTTCACCCTCATGGAAAGCGCGGTGCTCCACAAGCTCGGCCGATTCGCGGGCTACGTCGAGGCCGGTTCCAATCCAATCCCATCACTGCCGCCCGGCATGTTCTGCCCGGGTGGCAGCGTCGGCACCTTGTTCGCACTCCAACTCGCCCGCCACCGTCACCAGCCCGATATCGCGCAGCGCGGCAGCAACGGCGATCGCCTTGCCATCTTCGTGTCCGAAGCCGGGCACTACGCAGCCACCAAGTCGGCTGCGCTCCTCGGTATCGGCAGCGACCATGTCGTCAAAGTCGACGCCGACTACGAGGGCTGCATCGACCCTGCTGCTCTCACCGCGGCCATCGACGCGGCAATCAGCGCCGGAGCGATCCCCCTCGCAGTGATCGGCACTGCGGGCACCACTGTGACGTCGGCTTTCGACGACCTCGACGCAGTTGCCGATGTGTGCGAGCAACACGGCGTGTGGCTGCACGTCGACGGCTGCTACGGCGGCTCAGCACTCTTCTCCGCGGCCCACGCACATCGACTCGCTGGTGTCGAACGCTCAGATTCGTTCGTCTGGAACCTGCACAAGATGATGGGGATGACGCAGCAGTGCACGGCACTGCTGGTCAAGCGCCCCGAACAGTTGGCTGCCTGTTTCGCTGGCCACGCCGACTACCTCTTCCAACCCGACAAACAGTTCGCCGAGTACGACTCAGGCGACCGCACCTTTCAATGTGCACGGCGCATCGACGTCCTCAAACTGTGGCTCGCATGGAAGGCGCACGGCGACGTCGGCTTCGCGGCGCGCATCGACCATGCAATGGCCATGGCCGACTACACACGCCAACACATCGCCGAGAGCGACGGCGCCTTTGTTCCGGTCGTGTCCGGTTCGTTCACCAACGTTGTGTTCGCCTGGGTGCCACCCGAGCTGCGACCGCTCGGCTCGATCGACAACCTCGGTGACGGAGTTCGCAACCGGCTGCATGGACTGCCGCCGAAGATCAAGGCACAGATGCAGTCGCACGGCACGGGAATGATCGGATTCCAGCCCATCCACGGGATAAACACGTTCCGCATGATCTGCATGTCGACGACGCTGCAACCCGACGACATTGACGCCCTCCTCGACGCGATTGATCGCTACGGCAACGCTGTCAGCTGACACAGGACTCGGGCGATCTGATCCCGTCAGAGCTTTGGGCGTTCAGATCTCGGGTCGTAGAAGGGGCGGAAGGACGGGGTCGCGTCGAACTTGGCGCCGTTGACCTTGAGCTCGAATTTTGCTTCGAGTACCGCGGCGCGTGGCATGTCGACCGGGGTGGTGACGTACCCCATGGCAATGGCAGCACCGACCGTGTGGCCGTACATGCCCGATGTGGTGTGGCCAACGAACTTGCCATCGCGAAAGATCGGATGATCGTGGTAGAGCAACGGCTCCGGATCGTCGAGCTTGAACTGCACTAGGCGCTTGCCGAAGCCGGCGGCCTTCTGCGCCAACAGCGCCTCGCGGCCGATGAAGCCGCCCGGTTTGTCGAACGCCACTGCGAAGGACAGCCCCGCTTCGAACGGGGTGTCTTCGTCGGTGATGTCGTGACCCCAGTGTCGGAACGCTTTTTCGAGCCGCAACGAGTTGGTGGCGTGGTAGCCGGCGTGCATGAGACCGTGGTCGACGCCGGCGGCAACGATCAGGTCGTACACGTGGATGGTGAACTCCGTCGGGATGTACAGCTCCCAGCCGAGCTCGCCCACGTAGGTCATCCGGAGCGCGACGACCTTCGCATAACCGAGGTCGATCTCACGGGCGGCGCCGAACGGGAACGCCTCGTTCGAGAGGTCAGCATCGGTCAGCCCCTGAAGCAGCGCACGTGAATTCGGGCCCTGAACGGCGAGGCACGACAGGCCAGAGGTGACATCGGTAAACGTGACGTTCGCATCGGCAGGAGTGTTTTTCTGAAGCCAGTCCATGTCACGGATCTGGGTCGCCACGGCGGTCACCACCATGTACTCGTTCTCACCCATCCGGTTGACGGTGAGGTCAGCTTCGATGCCGCCCTTGTCGTTCAGCCAGGCGCCATACACCGAGGTGCCGGGCGCAACATCGATGTCGTTTGCGCAGATTCGGTTCAGGACAGCAGTCGCGTCGCGCCCGTGGACCATGTACTTCGCAAATGACGTCTGATCGAACAGGGCCACCCGCTCACGACACCCAGCATGTTCGGCAGCAGAGTTCTCGAACCAGTTCTGACGCCTGTACGAGTACTGGTACTCGGCCGTCTGGCCTTCGTTGGCGTACCAGTTCGGCCGCTCCCAGCCCGACGCTTCGCCCATGGCTGCACCGGCCGCGACGAGGCGGTCGTGGAGTGGTGAACGCCGAGCGCCGCGTGCGGTC
>NZ_JBDNIJ010000160.1:0-10189 GCF_041688325.1 Ilumatobacter sp. | reverse complement strand
GGACGAGACCCGCGTTGCACGAGGTCGCGCATGGCGGACCGACCCGCCCTCGAGAACGGCTGACGAGGTGGACCGCCGGCAATAAGGTCGACCTTGATGCGCTTAAGAAGCGCCCCCAGCTCTTCCACCACACTTGGTTCAGCGAGATCCAGTTTCGAGCTCATTCCGGCGTGGTGGGCCCGATGAGTTGCCAGTGCGTCCTCGTCGTGGTCAACTCCAACGAGGACCTTGTAGCCGGCGCGCTCAAGCCCTAGGCTCAGTCCGCCTGCCCCGCAGAAAAGATCCGCCGCGATCGGCCCAATCGATTCGCTAGCAAGTCGAGCCACAACGTCCGGATCGTCGGTCGCAAGGTGGTGCTGGGGTAAAGCAACGAAGGGGCCACGGACCAGCTTGACCCCATAGCCCTGACGCTTGCTCATGACAAATATGGTACGGCCAATCACCTACCAACGCTGAATCTCAAGAGGCTCTCTGCGGAGAAGCTTCAGCTGAGCGTCGATGCACCGAGACGGCGCCTGTCAAGTTGACCAGAGGGCTGCGGCGATGCCCCTTTGGCGGCCCGAGTCCGATCGGCGCTCGGGGCCCCAGAGCAACAGGAGGAAATCTGACTGCAGAAAGCTCCTTCTCCCAGCAACGAACCGTCTTCACTCAGCGGGTTCGGACCCTGTCTCATGCCCGCTCTTCGCCGAAGCGAGATACGCGCCAGAGCTGAGAAGAATGCTCATTGAAATCTTTGTCAGTGCCAGTGGTTGGCCACATAGTCGATGAGATCGTGACCGTCGAGGCTGTTCGTGGCGTTGCCGGTCCGCACCCAAAACATCGGTCGGGACGGCTCGTTGTTGGCGGCGAACGGGCGACCGAACCGCGGATTTGGCGACGGCGCAACGCTGAGGTGACACGTTTGATGTCCGTCATGCTCGGCGAAGCTGATCCGAAGTTGCTGAGTGACAATGCCGTCAATCCGCTCGCGAAGGAGTTCGATCAGGCGGAGCTCGTACGTGTCGAGGTCATCAGTTGGCAACCCGCTTTCAGCGAGGTCTGCGGCGATACCTGTGATGTTCTGATCGTCATCGACGCCGATTACCAATTCGCCGCCCGCTGTGTTGAGCAGCGCGACGACGGTCTTGACAATTTCAGTTTTCAGTGCCTGTACAACGCTCCTGCGGTGATCGGCGTTCTGGGTGGGAGCGGTCGGCGTCCATGCGGTCGCCTTGTACTCGACCACGGCGGACTCAGCCGCAGTCGCTGCGTCCCCCGCACTGCCCGGTTCACTTAGCCAGCCAGCAATATCGTCGCCGTCGATGAGGTAGGCCTCGCAGGCCGACGCTGCGATCGAGTACCGAAGCCCTCCGGTCCCATTGGGTAAGTCCGTCTCAGTGAGACGGGGAAAGCCGGAATGAACCCGATAATGAAACGAGTCGCGGAGCGTGTACCCGGTTGTGCTGTATTCCAACTCGTCGGCGTCTTCGTAGCCATAGGTGTTGAGGCTGCTCGTGAACCGATCCTGTGTGGCAATGTCATCCCCTATCTCAGTCCGGAACTCGGCGATGAGGTCCGGAAGCGACTGGCCCGCCTGTCGGTGACGTAGGACGCGGTGATGGGCAAGGACCAATGCGTCGAGACCATGATCGTCGAGCTGCCGCTCGCCGTCAATCACGAATACCTGCGGTTCGCTGTGGACAATTCCCTTCACTTCCACGGCAATCCGCCCGACCTGGAAATCCTGTGGGGCGTTCGCTGGTCCAGTCCAGGCAGCGACTGCATCCCGCACGCCGACGGCTGGTGCTAGGAGATCGCGGAGTGTCACCAGTTCTCCAAACAGGCCGAGCTGGCGGTTTGCCGACATCAATCCGCCGGCGGCGCGGCGGAGGAATCGCTGCCATGTAGTGAAGCGTTGGACCAAATTGTGTACCGCTTCACCAACGTCTTTGCAGTCGATCAGGTGCTGGCTGATGTCGTCAGCTACCGTTAGAAAAATGTCCGTGTGATCCGGCGAAGTTGCTGCCAGGCTAAGCTGAGCGGAGGCTCCGCCTCGTAGCTCGAGTCGGATTCGGTCGGACCCTCGTGCATCTCCGATGTCGACTCCCTCCGTTGTACCTAGCTCAATCGCGAGTCCGGGAATGGAATCTGGGTTCGTAATCGTCACGTATATCGGCAGGGCTGCAACAAGCCGGCGGCGAAATGTACCGACGCCCGTCTCGCTGCCGATCGCGTCCCACGCCTCCATGAAACTCGTGCCGTGTTGTGTCGTCATGCGTTGATTTCTTGTTCCATCTGAACGCTGTTGATTCGGTACTCGACCCTCGTGCCGTCAGGGTCCTTGGGGAAACTCACGCAGTAGGCAGCAAAAGGCGGCCCCGGCTCCGCTGTATAACCGATGTTAGGATCGAGAAGGTAGAGGATAAGTAGTCCGCGTTCCGAGGCTCGGGCATGCCTCAGATATGTTCCGGTCGGATTTTCAGCGCCGGCTTCGGCTCTCGCCTGACCCAACTCGGCATCCGTAAGATCGAAACGCTCGTCGGCAGATCCGATAAGGCTGTTGAAGGAGTATCGCCCCGCACGCCCGTCGTCACGACGCGTGCTAAGACCAACAGAGACCGCCCCATTGGCCAATTTCTGGGGCTGTCCCGGCCACTGACTATTTGACCTTAGGAGGACGGTCCATTCACCTAGATCGCCGTGTTGATTTCTCTTGCGGATGTAATCAGCGAGGTAAAGCGGCCGGCCTGTCGTGAATGGATATAGATCTTCAGCCGCCAACGAATCGAAATATGCAGTGATCATGGCGGAGCTGACACCCCGCCAGGCGGAGTTGTCGCCCCCAGGAGACGCATCGGCGTCAGCCGTCTCTGTGAGCTGGGTAACGAAGGCATCGAGACAGTCAAACGCAAGCTGTCTCCTGCCAGCTGGAAGCTCGAGACTCGTTGTCTCAGGACGCTCGGCACCAAATCCAATCCGTCGAATCTGAGTGTTTCGCATTTTCGTGCTCCCCGTAATGAACATTCCAGGACTATGACGCACCCGCAGACCAAATTGCCTCGGTGTCATATTGGTGTTCTCAAGAATTTTCACCTCTCGGAGCAGTTCCGTTGTGGCGACACTGATATTTCGGAAATGTGAAACGACCCCAGGCGGAGCATAAACGCGGCAGAGATCGAGGTAGCCAGGCCTATACCCGAACCAGCGTCCCATCTGCATAAGCGCGTCATACAACCGCGTCGTGCGGGCGTAGTAACTAACCGTCAGACCTTCGAGCGTCAGACCACGTGAGAGTTTCGCGCCACCCACGACGATCGTGGACAGACCCTCCGGGTGCTTGTCGTAGTCGAGGACGTCATCTGAATCCCCATTGATGAGCCTCACCTCGATCTTCGAGACCGCAGGAGCAAGGTGTGGTCGAACAGAATCAAAGTCGTCCAACGGCGGACGGGGGCCAGCATGGTTTTGAAGCGCCACTGCATTTGGAATGAAATCCTCCTCCCACAGATCACTGAATCGTTCCCAAACTGGATCGTCGTCGGGTGCGTAACGCAAATCGTTGTACCGCTCAGCAAGCATTTCACCCAAGCGACGACCGATCGTGTTCTGGGCCAACTTGAAGCGAGTCAGATGCACCAGCATTGAGTTCGAGGCGCCGGCTTGTCCACGAAGACGCCGAGCCGCGCAAGCCAGGATGAACGAGTCGAGCGCTCGACTCAACGAGGCGGGGGTCAGGTCATCCGAGGGAACGAACTCAACGTCATGATTCGGTGGAATCCAGACCTCGTGGTCTAGCAGACGACTCACCATCGGCAGCCCGTCGGCATCTGCGCCGGTTCCAAAAATCAGGTCAGCTCCAACATAGTTCGATGGCGCTTGGAGTCCGACAATAAAATCACGAGGGAAAAGATCACCGCCGAGTTTCTCGTGTTCGGCGTTAGCGTCAATGAATACATTCGCGAATGGAGTCGCTGTGTAGTCGACGTAAGCCGACTGATCGAACAGCCTAAGGATTCGACGAATACCCATATTTGTGCCAGTCGGCAGGGTGTCCGAATTGATGTGATTAGCCGTATCGATCGACGCATTATCTGCCTCGTCGTCGATAAGCAGCAGTGGAACATCTTCAATCGTGGATTGGCCAGGTAAGAGTCCGGCATTGTGCCGTAGCCAATCGTGGAGAGTCTGAAGCACTGTGACGTGCTTCTTCACCACAAAGACTGTGGGAAGGTTGGAGTGATTGAACGGGTTCCAACCCGCACCGTCGGCGAAGCCACGCTTAAAGTCCCCGGCTTCCGTGGCCTTGGTCATCGTATGTACGTGGTTTTGGCTCTGAAGAAGACCAACACCGAACGCTGGCGGCGCCTCACCTAGCCCCGCCCGGGTATCTCGCCCAACGAACGCCTCGTCGAACCGGTGCTGGGTTTGCGCACGAAGGTTGTTGTGTGCGCCTGCGAGGATGATAATAAGTCGATAACCAGCGTCAGCTGCCTTGGTGACCACACCGAGGTAGTTGTTCGTCTTTCCCGACTGGACGTGACCGATCACCAAGCCACGACGGTCCCAGATGCCCTCACGGCTCGGGTTCCCAAGCAGATCAACGATTCTGTCGGTTGATCTGTCGAGTTCCGCAAGAGCGGTTGGTGGAAGTCGTGGCTCTACGAGACAGCGGTAATTCCTCCAGAATCCTCCATCGGGAAAGATTGTCTCCTGGCTCCCTTCCACCCACGGCTCGTGGACAGACTCGTCGCCAGTTATAACTCCGGCCGACTCCTGCACCGTGGTGAAATGCACGTCGGCCCGGTCGGCAAGTTCGAGAACAAGGCGGTCGAGGACGCCCGGCTCGCCAGTAACCAGCGCAGCCACCACTGCACGCCCAGCCAGTGCAACTATGATCTCACGAGTCAATCGCTGCTCGAGATACGCTGGGTCGCGCCGGATAAGCGTTCCAAGGACATCTTGCGCGGTTTGGATAGCGGATGATTCTGTCACTAGCAGCTCCCAGTTGTGAGGGTCTGGATGTAATCGCCGGCGGAGTCAAACGGCTGAGCCTCGAGGACGGTTCGCCGGGCGTTTTCAGCAGACTCCCCCGCGTGCACCATCGCGCAAAACAGGCGCCGCGCCGCCGATCGCGTCAGCTCATCGACATCTCCACCTTCGTCGATCCGGTTCTCATCACGGAACCCCTGACTCAAAATGTGCGCCACCGGAAGTGTCGTCTCGATGAGTTGGAGAGTCTGCTCGGCTAGACCCGCGTCGATCTGGCGGGAAAGCAGGTCGACAACAACCGGATGCTGTCTGTTGATTAGGTAGCGCACGATTGCTCCAGAAGTGTCGGCGGTCCATAGCGGGACTTTATGTCCCTTGCGTGGAGCCGCCCCAACCGACCTGCGGCCTCGCGATCGGTAGACCTCCTCTCCGCGATTTCGTGTTGCGCGGGCAATGCGGACGAAGTCATCGCGCAGATTTGCGGGTGGGCGCGCCTTAGCTTTCCGCACGTCGAGCGCCCAAGTAGCGTCCAAGTCTTGGTCGAACTCAACACGCACACGAGCAAGTTTGTGGTGTTCCTCAGGCTTAGTCCCGCGATCGAACCAGTCGCCGGCGACGATCAGGCGACGGCGGCGGTACAGATAGAAACCCTGTTGGAGATTCCATCCCTTGGCACCACCCGCACGCTTGTGCGTCGCAGGATCGAGTTTCGAGTTGTGCGGCAGGACGAAGGGTTGAATGTCGATGCGCCGTTCCTCACCAGTAGCATTTGTCAGCAAGAGTGATTCCGTCTGGAGGCGCTCAGTGGCAGGGTGGCTCTCCATAAACGGGTCCCACGGCTCGCATGTCGTTCCGTTTACTGTGATTCGAAGTCCGTCGCTAAGAAATCGGTGAAACACCATCTCAAGGTGCACTTGGACATCATCGATCATCGCCCGGAACGTATTTCTCGCCTTCGTATCGGACGCGGGGCGGTCATCCACGACTCGGTCTAGGTGATGCCATGCGACGACCGTTCCGGATTCTTCGGGGAGGAGCGGTGCGAGTTGATCGATGTGAGGCGAATCCGTGAGGACAACCCAGCGGTCCGTGCGCTGGACGTGATCGAGATCCCAGCGCCGGGTCTCGATTTCTGGATGGCCGATATGGCGCGTCGCTACAGTCAGCACGCGGCCTTGGGAAAAGCTCGCCGTCTTGAGGCCGAGACCAAAGCGGCCAAGGTCGTCGGCGGCACGATCGTCAAGTGGGTTGGCGGACCCTGGGCGCATCGCCTCATTCAGTTCATTGGGCAGCATCCCGTCACCGTTGTCGGTCAACGTCATCGAGCTCGCGGCGCCATTCCAATGAAATCGCACGTCGATTTGTGACGCGTGCGCCGAGATCGAATTGTCGACGAGGTCTGCGATCGCGGTTGCTGGCGAATAGCCGAACGACCGGAGTGATTGAATCAGCGAGCTGGCCATAGGGGTTGCATCAATTTCATTCGGGTGCAGAGGAGTCATGATGAAAATCCGCTCTCCGCGAGCCAAATCACAACTTCGGCTCGCTGTGCCGGTTCCAGTTCGTCAACTGGCGTGATTGACTGCGACGCGATATCCACAACGACATTGAAAATGTAGTCAGGTCCGTCGGAACCAGGCATGGGAGCGGCGTAGGCGTGCAAGGTTTGCCGCCCGGAACCCGAAACACCGGTATCACCGAGATGCCTCCACCTACGTCGACGGTAGCGGCGATAACGACCCTCGACTGCCGTACCCTGGGCCGCGCGCGATGCGTCAGCCAGGCTCAGGTTCCCCGGCACCAGCGACCCATGGGCCGACACTTTTGCTGGGCTCGGCGCAGGCAATGAGACCTCTCTCGCAAATTCGTCAAACGAGAACTCGATCTTCCGGAGGGCAGACCAACACGCCTCCTGCTTGGTCCATTCGGTGATGTTGCGCCCATCGGCTGTTTCGATGATCGCACCCTTCACACCTTCACCAACCTGCGAGATGGCATCAATGAACGCATCGGAGATCTGCTGCGTCCGCCAGATCAGCCCAAGATCGGGTCCGTGCTCCGAGCGTTCGAACAGGTAGCAGAGTGTGTAGGCCACGACTTGGCGCTTGTACGTGCCTCCAAACACTTTCCGTACCGTCGAATCGGCCGTCTTGAAGATGATCGCCTTTGAAACTAAGTCGCGAAACCTCTGGCGATGCCACCCGTCGACATCAGTTTCGGGTGGTTCAGGTAGCCGTTCCATGAACTCGACGAAGTTCTTTTGGCCACCTCGGCACACCAAGTGCGGAAGCCGAGACCACGTGTTCTCGTAGAGCGCGATCTCGTTCTTGCCGAACTTTTGATCCTTCGGGTATTCGGCCAGGAATCGCTTCTGAACGGAGGCTTTCCCGGAACTTGTCTGATCGACGGTGTACGAGCCGCGCGCCCGCTCGAAGTACCACTTCGTCGGTCGACCGTGCGCCGCCGCCGGTGTCCATTCGGTCCGCGAGGACTCGTCCATGCGGCGAAGGTAATCGTTGTTCGCCGACAGGTCGCTTTCCTGCACGTTGTTCTGGCGATTCGCATACCGAGAAATGTTGGGCACGAGCTCATCAATGAGTTCAGGACCGACGACGACGAGCTTCATCTGCACGCTGACGTCGTTAAGATCGCACTCTACATCGCGGGCAGCGACAGCGAGACTGGCAGTGGTCTGCCCGCCGTTGACGATCTGGAAGTCGTGGACATATTCGATCACATCACCATGGTCGGTCCGAATTAATCTGATGGATTCTGCGGTCGCCGTAATCCCGTTGTTGTACGGGAGAAACCTCTCCGGTTCGGTCCGCAGCGTGTCTCTTATTCCTCTGTTGATCTTTCCACGTGCCGACAAAAACGCTCGTACGTTGCGCTCCAACAATCGGCCACCGTGCTCAAGGTAGATCTCAGCGAGGCGTTGACCGGGAATGTACGCAAGGTACGTCTGCACCTCGTCATGCCGGTCAGCTGCCAGACACGGGAGTCCCCCATTGTCAGCGGTGAAATCTATCGCAATCGGTTCTAGCCGCTCACCCGACACGCGAGACCGTCGGATCGTCTCAAGATCCCAAACCCTGGTCTGGATAGTGACGCCGGCAACGGCTGGAGATTCTGGAATATACTCTGGAGCAGTTCGATGCGTCAGCAGGTACAGAGTGACGTCGTCGTACCGCTCTGTGTCGCCTGCGGCATCAACGAGGTCAGCAACAGGGTGATGGTCCTCGATTTCAATTCGGCCATCGCGGCTCCGCTTGAGGAAACCAGCCAGGCGCCTAAATAGAGCGTCTATCTCAGTGCGGGTGATCGTCTCGGTGGCTCCAGACCGGTCGAAGTCACTAATCGCGAGAAAGAGACGCCGCAGAGTTGGGTCGATGGCCCATGCGCTTACGGCTGCACCGCGCGCCGAGTAGTGGCTGACTTGGTAGTCGGGCCATCGACCCTCACTCTCGAGATCATCGAGAATTAGATCGGTAAACGCGTCCTCGACAAACGCCTCTTGACCCTCAATCTCAGCATGATCGAGCACTTCGACAAGAAGTTGCTGTAGAAACGACTTCCGCCCAACAGCGCCAGTCGCCTCGATACCTGTTTCCGGCCCCACGATTTAGAATTGTAGTAGGAATTCAACTTTGAGAAGAACGGAGAAGCGACAGATTTGGCGTCGCAGACAGCCAAAACTCGGCAGCAAACCGGCTACTGAGACGCCTTCCAAGAGGAACTCCGCTCCAGCGATCTTCGATTGAATGACGCAAAGCCGGCCGAACACCCACGGCGAGCTGACCGACGAACTCGTCCGCAACGGAACAACGAAAGGCCATCGGAGCAACGGCGCGATCGAGACGGTGCCCAAAGGGCCCGAGTCGGATTGGGCGGCTACTCGTACACGGACAAGGACGACCACAAGCGCACCAACGAACGGGTCGCTTGGTGGAAGACCGACGCCACAACCCTGCGCGACATCGTTCGGCTCGACCCGTCGTGGCAACTCTGTAACCCCAACGGCGAACACCCTCCGGCCCTCGAGCACAGCACGTCGCAGTCGGCCACGGGAGCTCTTAAACAGCAGACGTCCTGACGAGATGAATCACAGGTTCCGCCGATCAACGAAACGAAGCAGGAAGTCGAGCAGCGATGCCGAGGCGTCCAGAACGACAGCGTGACCAGCCTCCTACACTGTCAACCGGACCTCAACACCTGGCGCTCGTGACCGAGCCGGAGGGCGCCACGAGATACGCCGTGTCGCCATCGTTGTTCCAAACGTTCTGCCGTTTCCAGATGACCTCGCCCGGTGATTCGACATTGTCCTCGCCGGTCAGGATCACCAGCCGCGCACCAGCCGCGATCGAACCGAACTGGTCGAGCATGGTGGAGTGGCGTGACTCTTCGTCGTGGAGTTCGTACCCGGCGAGCGTGATCGGATTTGCGGTGGGATTCTCAAGGACGACGCGCTCCTCTCGCTTTTGGCACTGGGTAACCCGAATCTCGCTGGCCCCGCCTTCCGACGGCACGACCGCGCCAAGCGTGGTGGTGGTTGGTGGCGGGGCGATCACGATCACCGGGAGCACTGCTACCAATCGGGCAGGAATGTCTCCGACCGAGCACGACGACAGGATCTGTATCAACGCTGTCGCCTCCGGCTGAGTGACCGACAGCTGCCAGCGAGCTTTGGTGGACACCCAGTTCGCTGCATACGCACAGTGAAATTCCTGGCGCGGAGGAAGCCACTTGTCGGGCGTCTTGTCGCCCTTCGCCTGGTTGACCGATCCCACGACGGCCAGCAGCATGCCCGGCGTCTCGTCGTTGGCGAAGGCGATCCTCGTGGCCGAGTCCCAGCGCCACGCCCCAGCACGGTGCGCCTCACTCAGCGGGACGACGTGATCGATCGTGATGTCACTCGCCGCCGTCACCACGACGCCCGTGTACGGGTCGGTCCAGGATCCGGTTTCAACAAAGCATCCCGACGAACTCATCTGCACCGGAATCGCCGACTGCGTGATCAGTACCTCGTGCCGTCCAGAGATGCAGTCCCCGTCGAGATCCGCCCAACCATTTGGCTGATACGTCTCGCGGTCATAGCGCTGGCGACTCGGGTCGGGGTCGGCGACAGTCAAGCCGCTCAACACAGCCAGCACCTCTTGCAGCGAGTCAGCCGTCGGCGAATT
This sequence comes from Ilumatobacter sp., assembly GCF_041688325.1. GTDB lineage: Bacteria > Actinomycetota > Acidimicrobiia > Acidimicrobiales > Ilumatobacteraceae > Ilumatobacter_A. The sequence continues at coordinate 41 of NZ_JBDNIJ010000160.1, read as the reverse complement.
TGAGGTAGTGGTGTCGGTAGCGGTTGAGGCAGCGGTGTCGG
>NZ_JBDNIJ010000024.1:0-13188 GCF_041688325.1 Ilumatobacter sp. | reverse complement strand
TGGGTCGAGGTCTGGAACGACGATCCCAAACCGTTCGTCTGGCACAAAACAGCCGACGAAATCCTCGAACGACTCGGCCGCTACTGCGCCGACGTCACCAACACCGAATTACCAGACGAAACACCGTGACAGGACACTAGCGGCACCGACGCAGCCGCCGCCGCTGTAATCACGCCCACTTCAAGCTCTGGAAGAAATCCCGACATGAACCGTGCAACCCTCAACGAACTCCAACGCCAACGCTCCTACCCGAGCATCACGATGCTGCTCAACACCACCCCCGGAATCACGCTCTCGCTCACTGAACTCGACACTGCCAGGCGCCTCGCCTGCCACATCGACAACCGCCTCGACGGCGATGTCTCCGACGCACTGCGCCTCAGCCTGATCACCCGCCTCACCCACGCCATCGACGAGCAAGCCGGCGAACCATCCAGCCATGCGCTCGCTCTTTTCGTCTCACCGGAGTACTCCGCCGCTGTCCGCCTCGCCCGGAGCATCGAGGAACGCGTCACGATCGACGACACCTTCACCACACGCGACCTCGTCGCCGTCTTCAACCGGACCGCCCTCTACCGCGTCATCACGATCAGCGAGCAGACCAGCCGCCTGTTCATCGGCGACCGCCAACGGCTCGTCGAACAACGCGACGACGCCTGGCCGCTCACCCGTAACGACGAACACACCCCCACTTGGGCCCGAGACCTCTCCGACCGCCTGCGTACCGAACACGCCACCGACCCGCTTCCTGTGGTCGTTGCTGGTGTCCAGCGCTCCGTCCGCAAGTTCGCACCGACCCTCACCGAAACCATCGGCGTCATCGCTGGCAACCACGACCGCACGAGCATCACCGAACTCCACCACGCCGCGTGGCCGATCGTCAACGACTGGCTGCGCACCGACGCAACCCGTGCGATTTGCCAACTCGACCTTGCGCGGTCCAACAAGCGTTACGCCGGCGGCATCCACGAAATTTGGCCCCTCACCCTCGATGGACGCGTCGCCACCCTCATCGTCGAAAGCGACTACACACTGCCGGCCTGCATCGACCACAACAACCAGCTCCACCCCGCGAATGACCCCGATCACCCTGATGTCAACGACGACATCATCGACGACACCATCGAAGCTGTTCTCCAGCACGGAGGCGCCAGCGTCATCGTCAACAGCAACAGCAACACCCTGATCGACCGCCAACGAATCGCCGCAATCCTGCGCTACTGACATCACCAACCAACGAAAAGAGCACCGCCATGAAGACCAGCCACCGAATCGCCGCCGCCCTCGTGACCGCCATTGCGCTCACCAGCTGCACCGGCGGCGCTGACACCAACGACGACATTGACCAGCCAGACATCACCACCGACACGAACGAAGAAGACGATGACGGACCCGACACCAGCGTTGAAGACAGCGAGACCGACCCCGACGGGGAAGACGACGAAATCGAAGACTGAGCAATGAACGCGCTCACCATCATCTCGCTAGTTATTGGTCTGGTCTGCCTCGTCGGCGGCGCCGAACTCCTGGTGAAGGGCGCGGCGACGATCGCGTCAAAGCTCGGCATCGCTCCGGTGATCATCGGGCTCACCGTGGTCGCGTTCGGTACCAGCGCCCCCGAACTCGCAGTCAGCGTGTCCGCCGCGCTCGGCGGCAACGCCGACGTCGCGCTCGGCAACGTCGTCGGCAGCAACATCGGCAACATCTTGTTGATCCTCGGCGCGTCCGCGGTGGTCGGTGGCCTGGCGGTGCAGCAACGCATCATTCGCTTTGACATCCCTTTGCTGATCGTGGTGTCGGTGGTCGCGTTGCTGATGTCGCTGGACAACAACATCGGCCGCATCGACGGCATCATCTTGTTCGCCGGCGTGCTCGCGTACACCGGCTGGCTCATCCGCCAAGCCCGAGGCGAGCGCGAAGACATCGTCGAGGAGTACACCGAATCGGTGGAGACGTTGGAAGGCGTCGCAGTCGAACGCCCGCTGTGGTTCAACGTGATGCTGGTTATGGCGGGTCTCGTCGTGCTCGTGGTCGGTTCACAGTTGCTGGTGAACTCGGCGACTGACATCGCCGAGGCGGCAGGGATCAGCGATCTCGTCATCGGGTTGACGGTGGTGGCGATCGGCACGTCGCTTCCCGAACTAGCGACGTCCATGTTGGCAGCAATGCGCGGCCAGCGCGATATTGCTGTTGGCAACGTGATCGGATCGAACCTGTTCAACCTGATGTCGGTGCTGGGGCTCAGCTCGATCGTGTCGAGCAACGGCATCGCTGTGAGTGATGTTTCACTGCGTCTCGACTTCCCGGTGATGCTCGTCGCCACGATCGTGCTCGTGCCGATCGTCTGGAACGGCTTCGAGATCAAACGATGGGAAGGGTTCGTCCTCATCGCGTTCTATCTCGTTTACGTCACGTATCTGGTGCTCGACGCGAACGATTCTGACGCGACCGGTGTCGTCTGGCCGGCAGCGCTGATCGTGGCGCCGCTGATGATCTTGACGTTCGCGGTCACCGGATTCCAGGGGTGGCGCCGCCACCGTGCGAACTCAGGCAGCAACGTCAGTTCGGCGACGTGACCACACGAACCAAACGATCGTCACGACGATGCCACCGTGCGAATCAACCCCGGGAACCCTCGCCAAGGCGGGCTGCAACCACTTATAACAACGGACTCCCGGCACCGGTCAGACCGCTCCAGAACGGTACGTCGGTGCTCGGACAGGCACTCGATAACGCTCGCCGCCCCACCGGATGCCACGCAGGCGACGAGGCCGATCGTCGTGCCGGATCACGAGCGGGGCGCTGGCGGCTCGTGCTCGATGTTCTGATCGCCCGTAGTCCGTGGAGTTGGACCGCCTCAGGGTGTCGCTGGGTCGACAGCAAGGCTTCGGAGTACGATTCGCGTTTCAACTTCAGCAACTCCGCCCTCGCGCTTCATCGCCATCAGAACGTCGTCGAGTTCGGTAGTAGTCGTACAACGCAGCCGAAGCATGTAGTCGTGGGGGCCGGTGAGGTGAACCGCCTCGACGATCGACGGCTGATCGTGGATCCATGACTCGATCGATGATCGGTCCGAGCTTGGCTCGGCTTTAATTCCGACCATGGCGTCGACGGGGCGAACGAGCACGCTCGGGGCCACCTCGGCGTGGTACCCGAGAATCGCACCGATTCGTTCGAGTCGACGGAGTCGCTCTGAAGTTGCGCTTGTCGATAACGCAGTGATCTCTGCTAGCTCCTTCACCGACATGCGTCCCGATTGTTGAACCGTTCGAAGGATCGTCCGGTCGATATGATCGATGACAGGATCATCGTCGGTTGCCATGCCGTTGATCTTGACAGAACGGGCCCACCGACGGCGATTGTTCATACGCGATGGTCGCATGATCGATGCCCAAACCCAGCAGACGTTCGACGCGTTCTGCGATCTCACCCTGCCGAAGTCCGACTGGACCCATGGGGCCCACCTTCGTGTCTGTTGGGCGGCCCTCACGACAACCCGAGATCCCGCCGCAACAGTCGAGCTACTCCGACAGACAATCAGGGCCTACAACACTGCGACCGGCGTCGAGAACACTGCGACCTCGGGATACCACGAGACGCTGACCCAGTACTTCGTTGGCGCAGTGGCGAGTCTGAGCCCGACGAGCATTCTGGAAGTGGTTGGTTCATCTCGCTGCAGCACCCAGGCGCCGCTTCGCCACTGGAGTCGCACACTGCTGTTCAGCCCGAAGGCTCGGGCAACGTGGATCGAACCCGACGAAACTCCACTGCCCTGGCCGCCAGCTAAGGCGCTCAGAACATCATCGAATCAGCCGCCACGGGAGCACTCCTGATCGTCACGTCCGCGCTCGGGTAGGCACTCGAGAACGTGCGGCCTCGGCGTCCAACAACGGTCGCACCCGCTCATCGCGGCGAGTCGGGTCCCGAGTCGGTCGGGCGTACCCGCTCGGAACGTGTCGACGATCGGTTGGAGCCGAGATGCGCTGAGGGTGCCCCTTCGCTGCTGGTCGGACGTGTCACAGGTGGGGGGGGGTGGCGTGGATTTCAGGTCGTAGGGCGATGGCTCGATCTACAGGCTCGACGCTGCTCGCTCCGTCGGTGACGGTGAAGATGTAGAGGTGACGATTTCCGATGTCGATGCGTGGCTGGCTCGGACGGCGAATCCGAAGCGCGACGTGATTGCAGCTGTGCGGGCGGTCGGTCTGAGCGACGAGCGGATGGATGAGGCGGTCAAGTACCGAGCGCCCGCCTTCCTGCACGGCGGGATCATGGCTACTTCCACTGGAACGCCAAGGAGTTCGCCGGCCTGGTCTTCCAGAAGGATTCGGATATCCCCGGAGAGTTCGAACGACTCGAGGGTGACGGTCTGTAGCGCATGATGCGATTCGTCGACATCGAATCGGTTGAAGCGGGCCGGGGCCATCTGCTCGACATCGTCGACTCGTGGTGTTCGGCGCGCTGATCGCTGATGGTGCGTACCGAGAACTTCGACCGGGTGCAGGTGGAGTCGTCTGCGGATCTGCGCAGGTGGCTCCTCGATCATCACGGACGAGATGACAGCGTGTGGCTCGTGACGTTCCTGAAGGCGCCGGCCGGATCGCCGCATGAAGCGAAGTACGTGAGCCGGGACGAGGTGCTCGACGGGTTGGTCAGTTTCGGGTGGATCGACGGGATTCGTCGCAAGCTCGACGACGAACGCACGATGCAGTTGATCGGGCCACGCCGCGTTCAGCACTGGTCCAAGACGTACAAGGACCGAGCCGCCGCCCTGATCGCTGATGGGCGGATGCACGATAATGGGATGGCTGCGATCGAGTCGTCGAAACAGAACGGGCTCTGGGATTTGATGGACGACGTCGACGCACTCATTGCACCTGACGACCTTCTCGCCGCCCTCGATGCGAACGAGCCAGCGCGACGGCACTACGAGGCGTTCCCGCCCTCGACGAAGCGCAACACGCTGCGGTGGATCAAGCTCGCCAAGACCGAAGCGACTCGTTCGAAGCGGATCGCCACCACCGCACAGCTCGCCGCGGAGAACCGCCGCGTTCCGAACGCCTGACGATCACGCTTCAACCCGCTGCACCGTGCCCGAACGCGAAGTGTGCGGGGTGGACGAGCCGATTCTCAGTCGAGCGGCGTCGCCAAGGTGGTTTCGTCGGCTGTGGCGTCGGTTGTCGAGCTGATCGCCTTCGGTGTCCGGATCGCCACGTAGATCGCGCCGACCACCGCGACCCCAGCAGCGACCAGCATGGCCTGGGCGAAGCCGTCGGCGATGCCGAGGCGGACGGTGTCGACGATGGATCCGGCGAGCTGTTGATCCCCGCTCGCTGCGGTTTCGCCCGCAATCGCGAGGCCGGCTCCTGCCGAGTCGGAGATCGGTTCGACGAGTGCCGCAGGGAGTGCGTCACTCGACTCGACTGAATTGCGGTAGCCGACGGTGAGGAACGATCCGACCACGGCGATGCCGAGTGCTCCGCCGAGTTCGCGGGTCACGTCGTTCATCGCCGATGCCACACCCTGCTTGTTCGCGGGCAGTGCTTCGACGATTGCTTCGGTGGCAGGTGGAGCGGCGAGTCCGAACCCGAAACCGAAGACGAGGACCGCAATGGCGAACAGCCAGTAGCTGGAGTCGACGCCGACGAAGGAGAACATCGCGGCACCGGCGCCGAGGATGGCGAGGCCGGCCCCGCCGACGGGTCCGCGGCCGAAGGTGCCGATGAGCTTGGGTGCGAGCCCGGACGCCAGCGGGATCGTGACACCGAGCGGCAGGAGCCCGAGTCCGATGAGCAGCGGCGAGTAGTCGAACACGAACGCCAGGAACTGCGACGCCGTGAAGAAGAAGCCGAAGGCGGCGATGAACTGGAGGAAGATCGACACCGATCCGGTCGAGAAGCCGGCCAGTTTGAAGAGTCGGACATCGAGCAGCGGCTTGTCGGTGTGCAGCTCCCAGACGACGAAACCGACGATACCGACGATGCCGACGGCGAGTCCGCCGAGCACGAGCGGGTCGGTCCATCCCTTGAGTGGACCTTCGATGATGCCCAGTGTGATCGCACCGATACCGACCAGCGACGCGAGCGAACCGACCGGATCGAGGTTCGATTCCGATGGATCCGAGGTCTCGGGCACGAACACCAGCGTCATCGCAGCGATCGCCGCGGCGACGATCGCGGTGCCGACGAAGATCGAACCGAACCAGAACGCCTCGATCAGCGCGCCGGCACCGACCGAGCCGATCGTGCCGCCGATGCTGGCGCTCACGGTCCACGCAGCGATTGCTTGGGTCTTCTTCTCCGCCGGGATCACGTTGGTGATCGTCGAGAGCGTCCCGGGGAAGATCAGCGCCGCGCCGACACCCGAGACACCGCGCAGGGCGACGATGGTCCAGATGTCGTTGCTCAGCGAAGTGGCGAGCGATGACACGACGAGGATCGCCCAGCCGATCATCATCAGTTTCTTGCGGCCGAACTTGTCCCCGAGTGCCCCGGCCGGGAGCAGCAGTGCGGCCAGCACGATCGCATAGGAATCGATGATCCACTGCAGCTCGCTCTGCGACGCCTGGAGCTCTTGGCCGATCGTCGGGATCGCGACCGTCAGTCCGGCGACGCCGGCGATGACGAGCACCACACTCAAGCACATCGTCGCGATGGTGAGCGTGGGGTTGGAGGAGGCCGGTTCTGGTGGTTCGATGGTGGATCTTCGTGACATAGTGTTCGTATTGGAACAGATTGTTCCAGAACTGTCGAGTTCACCGAGGAATTTCTGTATGACTCCTGCCAGCCCGACGGAGCGACCCGACGATCGCCGAGTGCAACGCACACAGGCCGCGATCGCTGAGTCAGTGCGCGTTCTCTTTGCCGACGAGGGCTGGGATGCGGTCACCCATCAGCGCGTCGCCGAGCATGCGGGGTACGGCCGCAACACGGTGTACCGCCATTTCCCGGATCGGACTGCGCTGCTCGCTCACGGAGGCAACTTCGGAGATGTGCACCACGCGCCGATCACCGGCGACCTCCGTGCGGATCTCGTCGCCGAACTGAAATCGTTTCGCCGAGAACTGTTCGACGGAATCGTCGGGCGCATCATCGCTGCCATGGTCGAGCGCGCCGACCGGGACCCCGAGATCGAACCGATGCGCGACCAACTCGTCGCCGCTGGATCTCGTCAGACGGCGACGCTCGTCGAGCAGGCGATTGCTGACGGACGGATGAGCGCCGACATCAGCGTCGCCGATCACGTCGCCAACCTCTGCGGCCCACTCGTCTTCGCCCGCCTTTGTCAAAGCCGTCGGCCCGACGACTCTGCGATCGAACACCTCGTCGACCAACACCTCGCCTCCACGGACTGAACAGCAACTCGACCCCGATCACCTCCCGAGAAAGACAACAGAATGACCAAGAATGGCAACGGATTCACCGCACGAAGCTTCGATCTGCTCGATGCACTCGCCCACGACAACAGCAAGGACTGGTTCGACGCGCATCGCGCCGACTTCGACGAGTACGTCCGCGAACCGTTTGCTGCGTTCCTCGAAGCACTCACCGAGCAACTGTCGGGCAGCGACATCGCCCTCCAAGGCAGTGCTGCGACGATGTTCCGCCAAGCACGCGACGTGCGATTCAGCGACGACAAGCGGCCGTACTCGGAGTTGGTGTCGGGACTACTCACCGAGACAGGCGACAAGAACGAAGCCGGACGACTCGCCTACCTCGAACTCGATGCCGACGGTGGACGAATCGGTGGAGGCATGCACCGCCCGAAAGCGAAAGATCTCGCACCCGTCCGCCAACGGATGATCGACGAACCCGATGCGTTCCAGTCAGTACTCGACACACTCCACGACGCCGACACCGACTTCGAACACGGCGACGCCGTGGAAACCATGCCTCGCGGCTTCTCCGATCACAGCGACCACCGATACGCGGACATCATCCGACTGAAGCAGCTGTTAGCAATGCGCCCCATCCCCAAGACGGCATGGCTCGATGACACGGCGGCGGACCGAGCAGTCGAAGCCATCCACGCCCTCGCTGCGTTCTACGAGTTCATCGAGGCCGCCCATCGCTGACCTCGACGTCCACTCGAAGACGCAACACCGGCGCCCACCGGCCAACAGCGGGTGTCAACCAAGCCGATCAGAATAACATCGCTCCAACCGCCGCCAACCCGCTCGATAGCGGCACGTGCGATCGCTACTCCGGCGCGATATCAGCGAGGGCATCTGCGATGTCCTGTGCGTCGGCGAGCAGGCGGACGACATCAACGCGCTCGCCGCCGGCAAAGTAGAACCAGCCGCACGGGAAGTTCGGAACGCCCCGGACACGCAGCCCATCGATGCCGCACAACTCGCCGACCCGCGGCGACCCCGCACCGGGCATCCGTCCGATCGCATCCAGCGCACGGATTGCCGTGTCGAAGAATCGTTCGGCGACGGCCGCGCCGCCCTCATCTCGGTAGTACTGGGTTCGTTCGACGAGATCCACTTCGGCTTGCGGCCGAAGGATCGGGCGGGTCACGCGTCAGCGCCGAGTGCTCGCTCGCGCAGTTCTGCAATCACGTCGTCAGTTGCTTCGCGACCCTCGCCCGATGCGAGTCCATCAGCAATGAGACTGCGGAGGCGCTGAGCTGCCTGGTCGTGCTGGTCGCGGCGAATCAGCTCTCGCAGGTATTCACTCGTGTTGCCGTAGCTGCCGTCGCTGACACGTGCGTCGATGTAGTCGCGCATGTTCTCAGGGAGGGCAAAACTCATCGTGTTCCGGCTCATGACCCCAGTGTGCTCGCACTATCAACTGTTGTCAACGCCGCTCGATAATCGCGGCCAATCTCAACCACAGAAACCGATCAGATCGGCACGTACGCGATCGGGCAGGTGCGCAAGAACGTGCGCCACAAGGTGCTGTTTCTCGTTGCTGTCGATCCGACGTCATCGCTCCGAAACGTCCTTCGCAATCCGCCGGAGCATGCACATCTCCGACAAGTTCTTGACCAGCTCCATCGAGGCCCATCCAAGCGTGTGAACGAAAGGCCGACCGTCGGTGTATGGGAACCTGCTCAGATCACCCGAGCCGAGGTCGTCATCGTCAAGCCCACTCGCGAACAGCATCAACTCAGCCCAGAGCTCACGGATGGTTGCGACTGAAGACCCGGGACCTGGCCACTCGATGGACTCCGGCGCTGGAATCTCCCGGCCGTGAGCATGGCCGAGCAGAACCGAAAGCCACCAGATCGGATGCCACATCGTCCACGCCAACGATGGAGTCGGGAGGTCGGGAGGCTCGTCGGCAAGCTCACCAACGAACCGCCCATCCACTTCGTGCACGGTCCAACTCTGATCGCTGACTCGCCAGAGACATTCCTCGAGGGTCACATCCGCCAGCACCTCGTCGGCCAGCTCGAACATGACCAGGGCCTGCCGGTCCAAGACTGTGCGGACGTCGGAGTCAGTTGGGGTCGGGAGCTTGACGGCCACGGATGAAGATTAGTCGTGCTCCATTCGACGTTCGATTGCTCCGCAACGATCCGATGGAAACCGATCAGAACAACACCGGCGCCCTCGCTGCCGCACCGCTCCGTACCGGCACGTACGATTGGTCAAGCCCGCTCAGAATTTGCGAGGCGGCGCACACGCGCCCGTGGTGCGGGTCCCATCACGCCAGGTGGCCGTCAGGCGACCAGCTTTCGTGCCTCCGATCTGCTATCTGAAAGTCGGCCCATGCAGAACGCTTGGGGGGTACCGTTCGAGGGCGTGGAACTCATCGACAGCGACGGCAGGCGGGCACTGGCATACCTAGCCGCGCTCGAGCGGTCGGGCCACTACCCAACTCTCCCACAGCTTGAGGCATACGTCGCCAAGCCGCACCGTTCGTCGAACAGTCCGTTCGGAGTGTCAGCCCTTTCGATGTTGCAGGTCTTTCGCGGTGTTGACGAAGCGCTGGTCGACTACCTCCTCCGGCTCGACTGGGTGACCTTCTCACCGGACGGCGTCAAGCTGACGAGTCTCGGCAGGGCGATTCACACGGCTGCAGACCGAGAGGAACGCACCGGGGAGGAGTCCACCGATGTTGTCCTCGACCGTGACGATCCCGTCGTGCTTGCAAAGCTGTTCCGCGAGCTTGGCGAAGTAGGTGAGGCGCTCCTTGTCGATCCGTACTTTCGGATCGACCACCTGATGAGCGTCCTGCAGGCGACCGAGGTCAATCGGATCTTGACCAGCCGAAAGGTCTCCAACGCTGACATCAACGCGCTTGCTATCGCTCTCGGAACTCTCGGATCCGACGCTCGCCAGGTTGAAGTCAAAGTCGCCGACAGATCGCTTCACGATCGCCATGTCATCGGCGTGGACGGCACCGTCCTTCTTCTTGGCGCCTCGCTCAACGGAGTAGGCACAGTGACGAGCGTCGTCGTCAAGATGGCGGACAGCGCAGAAGCGATTGCGGCTAACTGTGAGTTGATGTGGGATAGAGCAGATCCGCTGGAGCCGATCGCGCCCACCATCCGAGAAGGCCAACAACCGGACGCGGGGACGTAGAGCCAGCGCAATGATCGCCGTCGAACCGGTGGCGACCGGCCGCATCGGCACTCCTATCGACGGAATCGTCCGGTCTGACGAGCCGTCCGATATCGGCACGTCAGCGCTCGGCCTAGCGTGCCAGATCGTGCGGTTGGCTGGCCAGGTCGGTGGTCTTTCGTCGCCTTGGCGATTATCGCTCGCTTGATCAGGTTGTTCGCTCTGCGGCGGATGTCCGCATCGTTGACGAACTCCCGTAGGAGATCTGAACGGTCCGCGAACCCGGCCTCGAATCACACCCCGCTGCAGCCAACGTAGCCCAACGATAGGACCTCAGCCCCGGAGAGCTCGGCGCGCAAGTGCGCTCACATTGCCGATGAGGAAAGTTCGATTGGCCATCTGGCTGACCGAAATCAGGCCATCGCTCTCAAGCTGCCGAGCGATCGCCCGCACGGTGAATTCATGGAGTCCGATCTCAGCTGGGTCAAGACGACGAACGCCGTCATTGATGATCAGTGAAAGGACCCGCCGCCGAACCTCGAGGAGATCCAACCCAGCCTGCTCCTCCGCTCGGAGCCAAACATGGTCGGGCAACGGATTGATCCTCCACCGCTTGCGTCCTGCCCTCGGTGTGGCGTCGAGCAGGTTCTCGGCCACAAGCGCTTCGATACTCTCAACGAACGCTTCAGCACTTACACCAGCTGCCTCCGCAGCAGCTTGAATCCCGTTCGACATCAAGACGGTGGACAGACCATCCTTTTTCCATTCCTCGACAACGAGGCGGAACACAAGGTCGTCCACGGTGTCGGTCGCAAAAGCCGTGGACTGAGTCGATGAGAACTCAGGCGGGGGTCCCAACGCAGGTCTTCGAGAGCCCCCATAGACGACTCGCACCACTTCATCGACAACACCACCGATTGCCAATTCGTCCACAGACAGCCAGAGCAAATGCTGGACCGCTGCTGGAATATCCACGTCCGCGTCGAGCACAACCGGGATGAGTCGGACGACTCCACCGGAGTTAATTCTGCGCACGACCGCAGCATCGAGTTCCTCACGAACTCACGGCTTGGAGACACTTGCGTGAGGGAGCACGATGACAAAGGCCTTTGCCGCAGCGATCCCACACTCGAAGATGCGCTCTACCAGAGAGTCGCCTGCTTGCATCTCCCATCGGTCGAACCACGCATCGACCCCTTTGTACCGAAGCTGGGTCGCGAACTCCTCGACGAATCTCCCTTTGTCCTCGCTGGCATGGCTGATGAAGACTTGAGGAAATTCGGGAGTGGCATCGGTGATCATCGCTCGTAAGTGTCGCAGGTCGAACGAGTCTCTCGACTCTTCGGAGAATCTGCTGTTGAACCGACCGACTGGACGCCGCTGCTAAGGGGTTTCATGGGTCCCGAACCGCCCGATAACGACGCCGACCGACTTCGGTCGGCACTGTTGCATTGAGCCATCGCGAGGTGTTAGCGGAGTCGGCCACAGGTCGCGGCACCTCGCTGGTCACCCTAATTTGCCCTGTTCAGGAGACAGAGATGTGCGTCACAAGACGATCGCGCCGGCCGCACGAACCACACGCGATCCCTTAATGCAACAGTGCCCTACCGGGTCCCCTTCACGCTTCTTTCGCGTGGAGCTTCCCGCTGGCATCGATCGCGAGAGGATCTCCAAGGAAGCAGTGAAACGACTTGCCGGTTTCACCCCCATTGGTTGAGGAGTCATGCCCGCCGGGCTGGCCGAGCAGTCGGGGTAGTCACCATGAGCGAGCAAGACGACAAGATGAATCCATCCGGGCGACCATCAGCATGCTGGGTTCGAATCGAAGCCGCCGCCGAGTGGCTCGGCCTCGGAGTACGGTTCCTGCGACGGCCCGTGGCCGAGAAACGCATCCCCTATTCGAAGGTCGGCAAGTACCTGCTCTTCGATCTCAACGAACTCGATGACTGGGTCCGGAGTCAACACATCGACTCGCTCAGCTGACGATCAGTCGTCAGATCCGGTGACCGCCCGCGCTGGAGCGGTGTGACCGGCAATGCTCCTCTGAGGCCTGTTTGGCCGTGAAGCCAAATTTTTGTAGGCACGAGTCTCATTTGGTCAGGGGTCGTTGCGTCCGAATGGTCTGTCGGCTGGTGTCGAGGTTGTCGTGGACCAGCAGCCGGGCAGCGCGGGGACGGACTGCCATCACGCATCTAGCGTCGGCGGGCCCTGCGCCCTCTGTTACCGGCGTGCTTGTCCATCGGGTGGTGAGCTGGTTCCGTCGTAGCTGCAGTGTCGTGTTTCTCAAGTCGGTGAAACCGCTTGGACCTCCCCGTCAAGAATGATGAGCTTGGACTGGAGTCGTCGGGCGTGCACCCCATTCTCGAACCCATATCCGCAGTCAGCCTGGAGCGTGCGGCCCGTGCCATTGGCGTGCCAGTAAGGGAGGGCAACAGCGGTCAATGCCGGTGAACAGCGTGTTGCTCAGGATCGGGATCATCCCAGCGTAATGGCTATATGCAGGTGTTATACGGGTCTGCGTGGCCTGCTTTGCAAGCAAGATGTCGTGGGTTCGATTCCCATCGTCTCCACCAAAGCCCCTGGTAGCAGCGCTGCCGGGGGCTTTTTTGGTCCCGGGGCGATCCCGGCGTGCCACTATCGTGCCAGTAGCAACGGGCGACAGAGGAGATTCACATGGC
>NZ_JBDNIJ010000159.1:0-4529 GCF_041688325.1 Ilumatobacter sp. | reverse complement strand
GGCAACAGCGGCCGGCTCTGGGATTGGCGTTGCCGGGGCCGGAGCAGGCTCCAGTTCAACCGACTGGGCAGCGGGCGCCGGTTCGGTCGACACCAGAGCAGGCTCAACCGAAGGTTGCGGTGCCGCGGGCTCCGGTGCCGCGGGCTCCGGTGCCGCTGGTTCGGATGCCGCTGGTTCGGATGCCGCTCGTTCGGATGCCGCTGGTTCGGATGCCGCTCGTTCGGATGCCGCTGGTTCGGATGCGGGAGCGGCGGAACGGCGGGCGCGACCTCCGAGTTGGGCGCGGCCGGTCTTCGGGTCAGTCGGCGACTCGGCATCAGCGGGCGCAGCAGTTGTGGCCGCTCCCGGCGCAGCCGCACTCGCTACCGCACTCCCCGCCCCAACGGCAGAGACGCCCTCGGCAATCTGCTTCTCCAGCTTCGCAACGCGTGCCGTCAACGCTCCAAGAGCCGCTCCGGCGTCTCCGGACGCAACGGCGTCCGAGGTGAGCATGACAATGGCGACGTCGAGCAGGACTCGCGGATCGGGTGCATGGCGCATCTCGGTCAGCGCTTCGCCGAGCTGCTCGATCCCACGCACGAGTCCGGCAGCGCCGAGTCGCTGAGCCTGGTCAGACAACGTCGAAACGTTGAGCGACGGCAACTGGACAAGATCCGGCGCCATGATCGAAAGGAACCCGTTGCGGAGGTAGCCGATCAGTTCTTCGGTCAGCGTCCGCGGGTCGCGGCCGAGGCCGATGGCCCCAGCCACCATCGTCAGCGCCCGGCCGGCGTCGCGCTCAATCATCGATTCGACGAACTCACCGAGGGGCACGGTCTCAGCACCCTCGCCACCGGTGTTCGCGACCAACTCGAGGGCCGACAGCGTGTCGCGCGCCGAGCCGCCGCCTTGCGCAAGAACCTGTTCGATCGCCGCGTCAGAGACAACCAGGCCAGCGTCATCAGCAACCCAACGTACGTGCTGCTGCAACGTGTCTGCGGGCAGCAGGTGGAACTGCAAGTGCTGCGTGCGGCTCCGAATGGTGTCGGACATCTTCTGCGGGTCGGTGGTTGCCAACACGAACACCACGTGCGGCGGCGGCTCTTCGAGCGTCTTCAGCAGTGCTGCTTCGGCTGGCTTGGTCAGCATGTGGACTTCGTCGAGGATGTACACCTTGTGGCGACCCGGCGTTCCGAGCGATGCCTTGTCGATGAGGTCACGCATTGCATCGACACCGTTGTTGCTGGCCGCGTCGAGTTCGTGGACGTCATAGCTCGTGCCGCGTTCGACCGACAGGCACGACTCACACTCGCAGCAGGGCTCGCCCTCTTGGACGTTGGTGCAGTTGAGGACCTTGGCCAGAATGCGCGCCGAAGTCGTCTTGCCTGTTCCGCGCGGGCCGGAGAACAGATACGCCTGGCCCTCGCGCCCCTCAGCGACCGAATTGCGAAGCGCCTTGACGACGTGGTCTTGACCCCTGACTTCGCTGAAGCGACGGGGCCGATATCGGCGGTACAGCGACTGAGTGGCCATTACGATCACGATAGAGGGTCCGCGCACCTCCGCCATCGTGCGCGCCGTAGGGTTCGGTCGATGTCGACTCCGTCCCCGGTCCGCGGCTCCCGCACACGCCTCACATTTTGGTTCGCAGTCGTTGTGCTCGCGGCCTCCGCCACAGCATGTACGTCCGAGCCAGTTGTGCAAGTTGACTCGGCGGCCTACCGTTCCCAACTCGGAGCCGTTTGCGAACGGACCGACCAGCAGCAGGCTGCCCTCACCGACCCGGTCGATGCGGCGACAACGGCGGTGTTTGCCCAGCAAGTGGCGGTAATTTTAGCCGCTGAGGCCAACGCTATACGGGCTTTGCAGGTTCCAGCCGATGTCGACAACGATCACCGGGCCTTCATCCAGAACACCGACGATCAGGCTCGACAGTGGGTCACGTTGGCCTCGACATCAGTCGATGACCCAGCTGCATTCGGTGATGTACAGACGGCGATCCTGCAGCTCACTCTCGGCCGCGACGACCTGGCTGTGGTGATGAACGTTGATGCCTGCCGAGCCGCTGGACCCGGCGCACCCTAATGCCGGTCGTTCGTCGTGCCGGCGAGGTCCACCCAGTTGACGGTGAGGCCGCACTAGCCTCGTCACACTGTGAGTGAGCATGCATTTGTTTCCATCGGCGACCGCGTGGCCCGCCCGCTAATCAACCGACCGATGTCGGCGATCGCAGCCGTCTTCGCCGCAGTCCTGATCGGACTACTGACGCTGCTCCCCGGCGTCGCCTACGCCGAAAACGAAGTCATTACGTCGGAGCCGGCTGACGGCACGACGCTCGCCACGTCGCCAACGCAGATCGTTTTCAACTTCACCCAGGAAATCGGTGAGTTGCGCATCGTTTCGCTCGAGTGCAACACCGAACCAATCACCCTGCCCCCACCGACACTGAGCGGCAACTCGCGGGTGATGACAGTCGAGATTCCCGAGGCACTTCCGCGTGGCCTCTGTGTCGCCACGTGGCGTGTGAGCGATTCCGACGGCGAGCCGAACGGGAGCTCGCTGATCTCGTTCACGGTCGATGCCGAACCGGCCGCGTCGACCATTCCAGCTGACGAAGATTCCACGACATTGAGCGGCGGGTCCGCCGATGGTGCAACAACGGCGGGGTCGACTGCTGCAACAACTTCGGCTGCTGCAGCAGAAACCCGAACGGTCGCACTCGACCGCGTCGAGGCCGGCAAGGGCCCACTGTGGCTTGGTCGTGTGTTGTCGACGCTCGGCATCGCTGTCGTGTTCGGCGCACTGATTCTCATCGCTGCGGCGTGGCCGGAAGGCGTTGAATACCTGATCACCGTCCGCTTCCTGCGCGCCGCATGGGTGCTCGCGCTGATCGGTACGTTGCTCTACACCTCGGCCGCTGCGGCAGCAGTCAATGGAAGTTCGCTGGGTTCTGGTTTCAGCCCGGGGGCCTGGCTCGACCTCCTCGGAGCGGGCTGGGCCGGACGCGCTGCGCTGTTCCGATTGATCTTCGTTATCGCCTCGGCGTGGGCAGCATTCCGCCCCGACCGGGTCATCGACCCGGCCACGCAGGTCGCTGCGCTGGGCATCCCCGCACTCGCCGTTGCGATGATCGGTGTCGGCAGAGTTGACGGATCACTCGCAGCTGTTGGCGTGCTGCTCGGTATCGCACACGCACTGGCGATGGCGATCTGGGTCGGCGGCGTCATCCTGCTGACACGAGTTGTACTTTCCGGGCCTGGCGACGAAGACCTCGTCCATGCGGTGCGCGGATTTGCACGCGTGTCGGTCATCGCCATCGTCGTCACGATCGGAACTGGCCTTGCCCAGATGCTCCGCCTCGACGGCAGCGACCTCTTTGGCAGTGCTCACGGCCTCTGGACTGTTCTGAAGGTCGTGCTGGTTGCCGCGATGGTCTTCATCGGCCTGTCCGCACGCCAGTTCGCTCAGAAACGCCTCAATCGCGCCCACGAATTGACCCTGCCAATGGCCGGTCGTCTCCGTCGTGCGTTCGGAACCGAAGCTGCTATCGGTCTCGTCATATTGCTCGCCAGTTCATGGCTGCTTTCACTCACCCCGGCAAACGTCAGCGCCGAACCGGGCATCGACTACGCAATCTCACAGACCATCCTCGTTCCCGAGGCCGACCTCGACGTCACCATCAAACTGACTCGCAACAGCGTCGGGAACAGCGGCCTCGAAGTGACCGTGAACTCACCGGCCGAGGGTCTCACCGGGCTCGAAGTGATGCTCACCCCGCCGTACAACACCGTCACCGGGGCCATCGTTCAGCCAGTGCCGCTGTCTGGCGCTGGCGTCGCCACCCGCAGCGAAGCAGTCGGCCTCCCGATCATCGTGCCCGGCGAATGGCTGCTGCAGATCAACGCACAAACGGCGGCTGGCGTGGTGCAGAGCGACCCAGTGCTGATCTCGATCCTCGACGAGACCGGCCTTGCGCCGACCACGTCGATCACGATTCCGGAACCGATCTTGGTTCCGATCGAGACCTCCGCGACCTCCGCGACCCTCGCTGGCGGCTGACGCTGGCAGATTGCCAGACATCTCCGGACGAATTCAGGCAGGGGCAGGCAGGCAGGCAGGGCCAGACGGTCGTGCTGTTGGCCAAGAGCCGAGCGATTTTGCTGAGGAAGTTTTTGTCGTCGATCGGCTTGGCGCCAGAGCCGTGATCACCTCAATCGATTCGTCCGCCACGGAGGCCGCCAGCACCTTGCCTTCACGCGGATCGTCATCGACGAGCGGCACGACAGGTCGCGACTTTCCGAATGCAGCGGGAAGACCCAACCCTCCGACACGGTCGCCAAAGAAACACATGATCTTTATTTATTTTTCAAACGAACTGGTGTACGCTAAAATATGTCGTTGACTACGGTGTTGAAGGGCTTGGTCCGCGACATTGACATTGAGGTCTCTGACATTGAGGTCTCTGACATTGAGGTCTCTGACATTGAGGTCTCTGACATTGAGGTCTCTGACATTGAGGTCTCTGACATTGAGGTCTCTGACATTGAGGT
>NZ_JBDNIJ010000158.1:0-4438 GCF_041688325.1 Ilumatobacter sp. | reverse complement strand
ACGTAGTCGTGATGGGCATGACCGGACGGGCTGCGGTCATCACATACCCAGCGGCCGGCGAGCCACGGATCGGCGTGTTCGACGTTGAGCTCGCCTCTGGAGTTGTTGACGACTCGAACGAGCCGAGGACCACACCGGAGTTCGGGGCGAACGTGCCCATGTTTTGGAATCCGTTCGAACGCA
The DNA here is from genome assembly GCF_041688325.1 of Ilumatobacter sp. Classification (GTDB taxonomy): domain Bacteria; phylum Actinomycetota; class Acidimicrobiia; order Acidimicrobiales; family Ilumatobacteraceae; genus Ilumatobacter_A. The sequence continues at coordinate 4,255 of NZ_JBDNIJ010000158.1, read as the reverse complement.
CGGTGACCGCCCGCATCCAGGGACAGGACTTTCCCTTCTACGCCGCAGATAGCTCAACCTTCTTGCCGGAGCTCGTGCCGAGAGTCTGGTTCGACGTCGTACGTGTCGAAGACCCTGGTGCGGTCGGGGTCACGGAGGAAGGCGTCGACGTGTTGACAGCGATTTCTGGCGTCTCGCCGACCATTTTGGACTTCCGGATGAACGAGGACGGCTCGTTCTGGCAGGTCGCTCAGACGATCGACTTCAGTGTCGAGCCGCCCGTCGTGACAAGTGTGCTGCTGTTCACGAAGCCGGGCGCCCATCGCACGCTCGGAACGAACGTCGATGTTGAAAGCCGCTACTCGTATTCGCGGCTGCTTGCAATCGATGATGCCGTCGCCTATGTTGCCGCGCCCACCGACAGCGGGTACAGGATCGATCGGTACACCGCCGGGTAGGCGCCCGTCGTCTGAACAGTCAGTTTCTTGCGAACCGGGGCAGCCGGGTGCGGTGAGGGTTCTCAGGATGATGGCGGCGGACAGGAATGGGGTTTCCGTCGTCGTCGACACCTTGGTATCGGACGGTAAGGCGATGTGCTCTCCCGGCGAGCTGCGCTCGTCGTGAGCGGAGTCGGACCCAAGCGTCATGGGTGGAATCTCCGGCACCCGAGAGGACAGAGTCGCAGAGCTTGATTGCCGTTGTGTAGTCGCCGAGGGTGCCGGGTGCGATCATCGCTCCGACGTAGGCGTCGGCGACATCAGGGTGCCGGCATCCGGCTTTCCATGCGAGTTGAACGACGCTTTCGGCGCGTGAGCCTTGCCCGATGCTGCGCCAGTGTTGCGCGCACAGCCAGATGCCGGCGTCTGCGACCTGCCGGTCGAGCCCCCGGTCAGTCAAGGTCGTGTAGACGCCGGTGCCCGCTTCTTTGCCGACCATCTCGAAGTAGCCCTGGGCGTAGTTGTTTGGGTCGCCTACGACGAGTGCTGCAAGGTTGTCTCGCCAGGTGTCGAGCGGGCACGGCATTCCTTCCCGGCAGGTCGGGCATTGGTCGACCGAGTTGCACCGTCCGAGCGGGTTGAGGATGGGCGCCCAGTGTCTCGTCCAGCGGACGGCATCGTTTCGTGCTTTGACGTTGCGAGATCCAGGGGTTGGCACGCCCAGCCGATCGAGGACGGCAGAAAGGACGGTCGCGGCGGCGGCGATGTCGCAGACATGGGCTCGTTCGATGAGGACGTGGTGGAGGCGCTCGAGGACAACGTCGCTGTCGGCTTCGGCGATCGCAGCACGAGAGCGAAGGTGGGCGCAGCGGAGTCGAGCGCATTCGGCGACAGCGCCTGTCCATGCGTCGAGCATTCTGATGCCGGCACGTCGGGTGAGTATCCGGGTGTGCGACTCGAGATGGTCGGCAGGCAGGGCCGGTGCGGGGCTGGCGTTATCGTTTCGTGGGGTTCGCATCGATGCGCGAACGGTGCGGGTCGTGGCGGCACCGGAGACGTCCTCAAGGAGGGTGTCGAAGTCTCGCCGTCCTTGACGCGCTGCGATGTCGAGCAACGCGATGACGACATCGGCGCAGGCGTCGGCATCGCCCTGGGCGTCGTGAGCGTCGTGATGTGTGATGCTGAGGGCGTCGCAGAGTGCGGGGAGTTTGGGTGATGGTCCGCTGACACCAAGGTGTGGTGCAAGTTTCATCGTGTCGAGTGTCGACGCCTCGGGCATCTCCCATCCGGCGAGTTCGAACTCGTGGCGGAGCACGGCAAGGTCGAAGCCGACGTTGTGGGCGACCACGACGGTTCGTTCTCCATCGAGAGGCTGCAGGGCGGCCAGGAGTGGGCTGGCGCCGGTGGCGAAGTCGGGTTGGGTGGTGACGTGCTCGTCGGTGATGCCGTGAATACGTTGCGACACTTTGTCGATGGGCACGCCGGGGTTGAGGTAGTCGCTCCACCGTCCTCTCGCCGCACCTGCGCGGCAGATGCGGTAGGCGACCTGGACGGCTCGGAGCGGACCACCGCCGGGTTGTGAAGTGGTTTCGGTGTCGATGACGACGAGGCGGATCCCTGCCCACAGAGCGTCACAGGTAGCGGCGACCTCCGACGGAGTCAGGTCCGGATAGTCCGTCATGTGAGACCTCGTTGTTCCGCGAGAGTGGCGACAAGGGTGGCATCGCGAAGTGACGAGTAGCCGGGGCCAGAGACTGCTCGAGGGTCGGCGATGGTTCGCAGCGGGACGGTCCATCCGCCGTGGAGGTTGTTGTCGGATCGGATGAGTTCGACAATGTCGCCTGGTTCGTCGAAGGCGCCATGGTGTTTGGCGACGACGAGGTCGAGAAGCCGGTTGGTGCGTTCGATGTTGGCGAACCCGGTGCGGCGCATCGCCAGGATCGGTGGACGTGTTTGGCGATCAACGTCTCGAGGCCGCCGGTCGAGATCGGTAGACCGGGATGTGCGTGGATGGCGTCGAGCAGGTCAGCGAACTGTTGCTCATAGTCACTTCTGCGTTCCAGTGTCCTTTCGACGGGGAGCCCGTGCCCGCCCAGCAACGTGCCGAGTTCGTCCCACCAAGCACTCCACGTTTCGGCCGTGGTGAGGGCGCCATCGCGAGTGAGTTTGCGCATGTGTCTGTCGATCGGATCGATGAGCCGTTTGGTGCCGCCAGCGGTCGAGAACGCCTTCGGAGTGTCACTGAACGACTTCTCGACGTTGCGAGCCAGATGCCACAGAGACGGCACGAACCGTGTCCGTGCCGGATCGAAGTGGGCGTCGAATGCTGCGGCGATGCCGGTGCCAGCGTCGGCGACGACGAAGTCCGGCGTGTAGCCGAGCTCATCGAAGACGAGGCGCCACGCTGCAGTGTTCGACTTCGCCATCGCACGCAGTAGTCGCAGCTTCGTCGTTGTCGCCACGACCGTGAACGGGTCTTTGGGCTGGTCCCAGAACACTTCGGCGACCGCCAAGATGTAGAAACCGCCGTCGCGGCGAGCTTTGCCGCTGGTGGCGTCACGTCCGTAGACCGGGATGTCGTCGACCAGGACCACTTGTGGCATGTCCAACGGTCTGCCGTCGGCGAGCAGCCCGTCGAGGCGTCGACGCTCGACGACCGTTGCAGCTCGCAGCTTGTCATCGACGTCTGCCCAGATGGGCGGTGCGAACGCTTCGACCCAGTCGGCGGCGACATGCCACGAGTTGCGGCTCGCTTCCGATGCTGCGCTCCGCTTCTTCTTCTTCTTGGTGGCTTGCTGTGTTCCGTCGGATGATTCGTCGTCTTGGTCGTACGTCTTGGTGCGGGTGCTGTTGGTGACGCGGAGCGCCCATCGGCTCACGTCGGCGTATGTGGCGCCGCTGGCGAGCTGCTCGAGGCCACGGACGACGATGCGAGTCGGCCATGAATGCCGGCGGGCTACTGCCGTTTCTCCGCGATGAATGCCACGGAGTTCTTCACAGTGGGCACAGTGTTCATCGCCGGCGCACACATGATCTCGTGGTAGCGGCGGTGTGAAGCTGTGATGGGTGGTTCGGTCGAACTCATTCGGATAGCAGCGATAGCGCTGTCGAGGTTTCGGTGTGTGAGAGCCGTAGGTGCCATTGCGTACGACATAGGCGTCAGGATGCTCAGAACACTTCGGCATCGGCGACCACCGGGCCTGGAACTGTTGGGACAGTTCGAGTTCTGGTTCAGCGTCGGCTGCGACCTGCACCACGAACCAATGGACGTCTCCAACCAGGGGAGTGCACCGGAAGCGACGTCGAGTTCCCGAGGCTGTGTTGTATGTGCCAGCAGCAACGATCGCCGAACCGGGGTGCTCAAGGCAGCGAGCGGCGGCCCGCGCCTTCTTTCGCCCCGATCCTGGCCCGCCCATCCTCAGATTTTATCAGCATTTCATCTCACCTTGCTGCCGAACTCAGGCAACGCTGTATTCGGCGAGACTGATCGTCACCCGACGGTTGTCGAGGTGCCAGCCGCTGGGCACGCTCAGGCAGGCCGCGTGGCGAGCGCACATGTCATATGTGTGCGGATCGCGCTCGAAGAGCAATTCTTCGATCCAGGCATGCGACTGCCCGTAGTCGTACTTGAGCGTGCATTCGGCTCGCTCGGAGCATACAGTGCGCGTGCACAGGCGTTCTGAAGCGAATGCCACTGAGGGCCGCACGTGTTCTCCGGTGTAGTGATTCGTGAGTTTCATGGTTCCAACTGCCCAACTATTGACCCGACGGAAATAACAACCCTGAAATTAGACCTCCAGACAGCCCAAGCGGCGGATGGTCACCCTTCGCGCGACATT
>NZ_JBDNIJ010000157.1:0-3400 GCF_041688325.1 Ilumatobacter sp. | reverse complement strand
CGCATGTTCTGACTCGGCGAACTTCTCTCAGTAGCTGGTCACCACTTGTGGTCCCCACCATGGCGTTGTAGATCGACACACCGACCGAGGGCGCACCGGACGCCTTGTCCACGGGAGCCCTTCGATGGAACGGAACGGCGTGGGAAGGAGAGATTCAGAAGCGCTTCAGGAGCCGTTCGCTTCAGGGCGCAGCTGTCGGCGAAGAATCTTGCCGGTGACGGTCTTGGGTAGCTCGTCAACGATCTCGACCACACGGGGATATTTGTAGGCGGCCATCCGCTCCTTGCAAAAGGCAATGAGTTCGTTCTCGGTGACCGCCACATCAGGACGAAGGCTGACGAAGGCTTTGACCGTCTCGCCGCGATACTCATCCGCCACGCCAACAACTGCAGCCTCTCGGACCGCGGGGTGTTCGTACAGTACGTCCTCGACCTCACGTGGCCAGACCTTGTATCCGGAAGCGTTGATCTGGTCCTTCTTGCGATCGACGACGAAGAACCAGCCGTCCGAATTCATGAATCCAACGTCACCGGTGAACAGTTCGCCGTTGGGAAGCGCATGTTCTGTCTCGGCGGGCTTTCCCCAGTAGCTGCTCACGACCTGTGGTCCGCGCGTGACGAATTCGCCGATCTCTCCGAAAGGCACACTGTTTCCCTCATCATCGACGACACGCACCACGGTGTTGTAGATCGGTACGCCCACCGAGAGCGCACCGGTCGTCTTGTCCACGGGAGCCCTTCGGTTGAACGGCACCAGGTGAGAGGGCGACGTTGTTTCCGTTAGCCCGTAAGCGTTGCGGATGTACAGGCCAAGTTCAGCTTCCATGCGGTCCGCCACCGACGGAGCGATTGCGGCGCCTCCGCTGTAGACCCTGGTCAGCGACCTGAAATCACGTTTCGCAGCGTCCGGATCGTTCGCCAAGGCGATGAACACGGTGATCGCCCCGATGGTGAACGTGGGGCGGTGGCGATCGATGAGATCGAGCATCGATGAGATATCGAACCTGTAACCCAACACCAGCGGCATCGGCACAAGGAAAGCGAGAGTGAGTCCAGCTATCAGTCCGGTGATATGGAACAACGGTGCAACACCGAGCACCACATCCTCTTCGGACAGGTAGACCCAGTCGCGGTAGGCAGTGGAGTTGAACACCACGTTCGAATGGGTGTTGGTCGCACCCTTCGGGGGACCGGTCGTGCCGGACGTGTACGCGATGATAGCGATGTCGTCTGGCCCAAGTTCGGGGGTCTCGAGTTTCTCGCCGTCATGGCTGTTGATGATCTCGAGCAGATCGAAAGTCCCGTCGATCCGCTGCTTGATGGAATCCGCAAAGAGTGCCGGAGGCGTCTCGTCGCCGAGCAGGTCGAGTTCATTTGTCGTGAAGACGGCACGCACGTTCGTGCGTCCGGAATCCACAACCTCAGCGGCAACGTCTGCGTACAAGGACTCGAGAGCAACCAAGACCGTTGCTCCAGAGTCGACCAGATGGTACTCGACCTCGCGCTCTTTGTTCATCGGGTTGATCGGCACCAACATCCCGCCTGCTTTCCAGGCGGCGAGCATCGACAGCAAGAACTGCGGGACGTTTTGGAGAAATACAGCGAGCCGATCGCCCGGTTGGAAACCATGGGCCCGAAGCCCGGCAGCCAGCGCATCGGTCATTCGGTCGACCTCGGCCATCGTCAGCGCGCCGTCGAAGTAGCGAGTGAGATCCCGATCGGGAAACTTCGCAGCAGCGGCCTGAAACATCGCGAGGGCCGTGAGGAACTCGGGCTCGATGTCGTGCGCCATTCCTTCGTCGTAAAGGTGCAACCAGGGCCGATCGGAATATTCCATTTTCTTCGCCTCCAAGGCTCGTTCTGATGCCGCTGGGCTACATCTAATTCTGCGTATCCAGTTGAACTCTATCCGAAATAGATATTACTGGCCGAGCTCTCTTTGGTCAAACTGAGCGAGCGGCGTTGTTCGTAATTGAATGTGATGCTTGACATCGGTGCGTCGCGCCCTGGAGAATGGAAGTGCTGGAGAGCTGCCGCTCGGGCGTGTGCTCGACCTGCCTTTCCCGCGTATGGCACCGCCCGGCGCCGGTTTACTTTCAAAGAGGGAGACACCCGAACATGGACATCAACACGGTCCTACAGAAGTCCGCCGAATATAGGAACTGGGGCAAGTGGGGACCAGATGACGAACTTGGTTCCATGAATTTTGTTACCCAGGAGATGGTCATCGCAGCCAGCGCGCTCGTCCGCAAGGGAAAGGTATTTTCGCTCGCCCTGCCCCTCGACGCAGACGGACCCATGAACGGGTCCTTCGGGCGAATCAACCCCGTGCACGTGATGCTCCAGGACGGTGGCGACATTGCCTCCGGGGCCCAGGATCACATTGCAACGTTGCGTTACACAGACGACGCCGCCTACCTGGTCCTGCAGTCTTCAACTCAATGGGACGCCTTGGCGCACATCTACCACGACGGCCAGATGTACAACGGGTACGGCACCGACCAGGTCAACAGCCACGGAGCGCTGAAGAACAGCATCACGAACATTAAGGACCGCGCCGTCGGTCGAGGCGTCCTCCTGGACATCGCCCGCTACAAGGGCAAAGCGGCGCTCGCCACCAGCGAGCCCATTGAGGCCGCCGACCTCGAAGGATGCGCTGCGCAGCAGGGGGTCACGGTTGGCGAAGGAGACTTTGTACTGGTCAGAACCGGACAATTGGAGGAACGCCGGCTGGCCGGCGAATGGGGCGACTTTGCTGGTGGCCCGGCTCCGGGCCTCGCCATTAGTGCGTCCGACTTCTTCTGCCCGCGTCACGTAGCTGCCGTGTCCACAGACACATGGGGCACAGAAGTTCTCCCCAACGAGACTGCTGACGTCTTCCAGCCTCTCCACATCATCATGCTGGTGAATGCCGGTATCCACCTCGGCGAAATGTGGGATATGGAGGAGCTTGCCAAGGACTGCGCCGACGACGGGGTGTATGAGTTCATGCTCGTTGCGCCGCCACTGACGGTGACAGGTTCGGTCGGGTCACCGGTGAACCCTCAGGCGATCAAGTAGGACAGCCACGGGCGCCGTGTTCTGGCGAAGTCCAGACGCGGCGTCTTGCGCTGAGTGGTGCCTCTTGCATCATGATCGGATTCAGCGGAGCGCAGGTTCCAGTGACGATCGTCAAGCCCGCGACCATGCAGACAAGGGTGTGATGGCCGTACGTCATGGGTGACCTCGGCTATCCGGCCACCTCGTAGTGGTGTCCTTCGGCGGCGAATGCACGAGGCGGGCTCGCCGTAGCGGGTCGGACAATCAGTCGTCGGGTTTGCGGTCGAGGTGGCACTCGAGGCCCAGTGCATTGCAGTACAGCCGGGTCAACTGCTCGACGGCGATCTCGAAGTCATGCGGTT
>NZ_JBDNIJ010000156.1:0-2536 GCF_041688325.1 Ilumatobacter sp. | reverse complement strand
TGGGCCGCGGGTGGTCGGCAGCTTCCTGGCGGTCGCGGGTCGCCCGGGTGGCGGGCCCGGTCGCAGGACGTCGCGCGGCGGGAAGAAGTGGGTTCAGACATTTGCACCTCGGTGATCGGGCGCAGGTCGTGTCATGTTGACGGTCGGCAAAGTCGGTCCCGGAAACGCTGGCTACTACCAGTCGGCGGTGGTGGCCGGAGTCGAGGACTACTACGCCGGTGACGGCGATGCGCCGGGTGTCTGGGTTGGTCGTGCGGATCTGGTGGGTGCTGTCGCCGGAAGTCTGGCGACTGCCGTTGACGCCGGATTGTTGTTGGAAGCAAAGTGCGCTCCCGACGGAGCCAAGCTCGGTAAGACGACGGTGACGGATCGGTCGGTCACGGCGTTTGATCTGACGTTCTCAGCACCGAAGTCGGTCAGCGTCCTCCACGCACTCGGCGACCCTGCCGTCGCGGATGCAGTCGAAGCGGCACACACCGCTGCAGTCCGGCAGGCAATCGCGTCGGTCTCGCCGCGGATCGCCTACACGCGAACCGGTCACGCCGGCGCAGCCGTTGTGGATACCGATGGTGTGTTCGGGATCCGCTATCGGCATCGCACGAGCCGTGCGCTCGACCCGCAACTCCACGATCATGTGTTGATCTCGAACGCGGTGCAGACGTTGTCGGATGGGGAGTGGCGAACGCTCGACGCACGGGGCCTGTATCGACAGGCCAAGGCCGCAGGTGTCGAGTACCAGGCCCACCTTCGCCCGCTGTTACGAGCGTCGCTGGGCGTCGAGTTCGGAGAGATCGACGCGAACGGTCAGGCCGACATCATCGGCATCGAAGCCGACGTGTTGGCCGAGTTCTCTCAGCGCAGTGTCGACATCGAAACCGAGATTGAGAACTGGGTGGAAGGCTTTGTCGAGCGTGAAGGTCGCGACCCGACGCCGGCAGAGGTGGGCAAGGCGCACAAGACGATCACACTCGCCACCCGTTCAGCGAAATCAAGCGATGCCGGTCTACCGACGTCAACACTTCGCGATCGGTGGCGGGCACGCGCCGACGAGATCGTGGATGTCGATGAGATGCTGACGGCAACTTTGGCGCAACCGCAGCGGCAAGTGGCGATGGTGCGGCCGTCGATCGACGAAGCCCTCGAAGCAGTCGAGATGCGGCATGCGGAATGGGCCGAGCCGCAGCTGATCGAACAGATCGCGATGCGCGTCACCGGTCCCGACCCGGCCACGATCGCAGCGACGATCGAGGAGGTCCGCGTCGAGGCGATGGCTTCGGCCGCTGTCGTCGACCTCACACCGCCGGCTGAACCGAGCGACATGCTGCGAGCCTCGGACGGTCGGCCCGTGCAGCTGCCGCCGTCGGCAGTTCGGTACACGACAAGCCGACATCTCCTGCGCGAGCACGACATTCTGGACTGGGCGCGATCGGAGGACGATGGCAGCCATCGAGCCGTCACCGCCGATGCTCACACGGTTGCTGGCCTCGACGATTCCCAAGCAGTAGCCGTGACAGCGATTCTCGCCGAACCTCGTCCAGTCATGATCGTCGTGGGCCCCGCCGGTTCGGGCAAGACCCGGATGCTCGCTGCATCGGTCGCCGCGTGGCGGTCGGCCGGTGTCACTGTTTTTGGTACTGGCCCATCCGCGTCTGCAGCGCAGGCGTTGCGAGGCGGTGCCGGTCTCGATTCGGACACGTTGCACAAGCTCGTCTACGAACACTCGACCAAACAACACGTCGGCCACGGCCGGGCCGATGAGCGGTGGAATCTGCCCGACCGCGCAGTCGTTGTCCTTGACGAAGCGGGAATGGTCGACACCCGACTCCTCCATCAATACGCACAGATCGCACAGGCAAAGCAGTGGCGGACGATTCTCGTCGGCGATCACCGTCAACTTGACGCTGTCGATGCGGGTGGCATGTTCGCCGAACTCGTCAACGACCCAGACGTCGCAACGGTCGAACTCGACACGCTCCACCGGTTCGAACACGACTGGGAAGCGGCCGCCTCACTCAACCTCCGCAACGGCGAACTGAAGGTGGTCGACATCTACGAGCAACACGGTCGTATCCACGGCTACCCCGACCAAACCACAGCGATTGTGGCGGTCGCCGACAAAGCGTTTGATCGAATCATCGACGGGCGCAACGTGCTGGTCATGGCGCCAACGAACAGGGTCGTCGAGGAACTGAACGCCACGCTCACGGACCGGCTCGTGAGTGCCTGCTGGCTCGGCGCTGATGAACGGATCGAGATCGGCGGCCGTGCCTTGTATCCCGGCCAGCCTGTCGTGACACGTGCCAACGACCGCTCCCTCACCTACGGCCTGGACGGCGGTGAGTGGGTGCGCAACGGCGACCGATGGACCGTCAACGCCGGCACTCAAGACGAGCTGTACCTCACCAACCTCGACAACGGACACCGCCACGCGATTCCCGCCGACTACATCGCAGCAGGGAACCTCACTGTCGACTACGCATCCACCATCAATCGGGCCCAAGGCGCCACCGTCGACGAAGCCCACCTCATCATTGAC
>NZ_JBDNIJ010000023.1:0-8550 GCF_041688325.1 Ilumatobacter sp. | reverse complement strand
GCTGTGCTCACCTGGCAGATCCGCCTGCCGAAGTACAACGCGTTCCCGTACTGGATGACGGTTGTCGTACTCAGCGTCACCGGCACGCTCTACACGGACATCCTCACCGACAAATATGGGGTCAACCTGACGATCACCACGCCGGTCGTTGCCGCGGTACTCGCCGTGGTATTCGGGCTCTGGTACCGCAAGGAACGCACCCTGTCGATCCACAGCATCGTCACCGTGCCCCGGGAATTGTTCTACTGGCTCGCCATTTTCGTCACCTTCGCCCTCGGCACTGCCGCCGGTGACTGGACACTCGAACTCACGGGTTGGACGCCAGGCATTGCGGTCTTGCTGCCCACGTTCCTGATCGCTGCCGTCATCGTCGGGTGGAAGCTCGGCGCCAACGCGGTGCTGTCGTTCTGGATGGCCTACGTCCTGACCCGTCCGTTGGGCGCGAACCTTGGCGACTGGCTCGCTGTCGACAAGCAACTCGGCGGCATCGGCGTTGGCACCCTCGGGACCAGCGTGGTCTTCCTCAGCGCCATCCTCGCCACCGTCATCTTCCTCGTTGTGAAACGGCCAGATGTGATCGAGGACGGAGCAGAGGCGCACGTCGCCGCCGTTCGCGAGCCGGCACGTGAGCGCAAGATGCTCGGCTACTACGGCGTCGTCGCAGCGCTCGCCGTTGGCACGCTGACCTACGCCAACAGCCAACCGCACGAAGCGTTCTCGGCCCAGGAAGAAGCTCTCGGCGGCGCCCCTGTCGAACAGCTGACGCCGCAGCAGGCAACAGCGAACTTCGCGGCCGGTGACCTCGTCGAGTTCAGCACGATCACCCAGGACGCGCTCGGCCTCGTGCAAAGCGGCGATCAGGCCGGAGCGGTCGCTCGCATCGCCGATCTTGAGACTGCGTGGGACGATGCCCAGCCAACTCTCGAACCTATCGATGAGACGGCCTGGACGTTCCTCGACAGCGAGATCGACGACGTGCTGAGTGCCGTTCGTGCCTCCTCGCCCGACGCCAGCGCCCAAGAGCAAGCGTTGACGGCGCTGAGTACGTCATTGGCGGGCTAACCCCTCCGTAGTATCCGAAACATGCCGACGCCGCGATCCCGAGTGCAGATGCGACTGCTGCCGGCGTCGGCATCCGCAGACGCCAAGGTGCTGTTGCAGACCCGCGGGATCCGAGCGTTCGGCGACGGAGTCGTCAGCATCGCCTTGACGACGTATCTCCTCACCCTCGGACTCTCGACCACGCAGACTGGCGTCGTCATCACCTCGACCCTGCTCGGGTCGGCGGCGCTGACGATGTTTGTCGGGCTCCGCGCCAATGCCTATCGTCGCCGTCGCCTACTGCAGGCGATGTCGCTCCTGATGGTCGCCACAGGTGTCGGGTTCGCCGTGGTCGATAGCTACTGGTTGCTGATCGTGGTCGCCGCAATCGGGACGCTCAACCCGAGCGGCGGCGATGTCAGTGCGTTCCTCCCGACCGAACAGGCGCTCCTCCCGGCAACGGTCGACGACTCGGATCGCACGGCGGTCTTCGCCCGTTACAGCTTGGTCGGTTCCCTGGTCGCAGCGTTCGGAGCGGCCGTTGCCGGTGTGCCCGAGTGGATCGCGAACCGCACTGACCACGATCTCGAAACAGCGCTGCGATGGATCTTCGTTGGGTACGCACTCTTGGGTTTGACGGTGCTCATTCGCTACCGCAAGCTCAGTCCGGCGATCGAGTCCGCTCCTGGCGCTCCTGGCGCTCCTGGCGCTCCGCAGTCGGCACTCGGCGAATCGAGACGGATCGTGTATCGGCTGGCCCTGCTGTTCAGCCTGGATTCGCTCGGCGGTGGATTCACACTCACTGCGATTCTCGTTTTATGGCTGAAGCTGCGGTTCGATCTCTCACTCGCGGTCAGCGGAGCGATCTTCTTCTGGGCAGGTTTGCTCTCGGCGTTTTCACAACTGCTTGCCGTCGGCGTGTCGCGCCGGATCGGGCTCGTACGCACGATGGTCTTCACGCACCTCCCGGCGAACGGCTTTCTCGTGTTGGCGGCGTTCATGCCCAATGCGCCATTGGCGGTCACGTGCCTGTTGGCGCGGGCAGCTCTGTCGCAGATGGATGTCCCTGCGCGTAGTTCATACGTGATGGCGGTGGTCGCTCCAGAGGAACGCCCCGCAGCGGCGAGTATCACCGGGGTGCCGCGCAGCCTGGCCGGAGCGCTCCCGCCGATCGCGGCGGGTTGGATGCTCGATCACTCGACGTTTGGATGGCCGCTCATCATCGCCGGCACGTTGAAGGCCACGTACGACTTGCTGCTTCTTGCCATGTTCCGCAACGTCCGTCCGCCCGAAGAATCCGAACCTGCGCGGCCGACGTGAGCGCGACGGGACTCAGACGGGTCGTTGCATGGAACCTGATGGAAAATTCCGATCCAAGGCATTGTTGACCATCTGGTGGGACGGGTCGTGGAGGTTCTTCCGGTCACCGGCGCCGGGGTGACGCTGATCTCGCACGACCTGAGTCCGAAGCACGTTTCGGCGTCGAGCGATGCTGTGTCAGATCAGTACGTGTACGACGCATTGCATGACCCGCTTACAGGGCTACCGAGCCGTGCGCTGCTGATGGACCGGGTCCACGAGGCGAATCAGCGAGCGAAACAGTCGCGGCTCTACACCGCCGTGCACTTCGTCGACCTCGACCGGTTCAAGTTGGTCAACGACCACCACGGCCATCATGTCGGCGATGAACTCTTGATCGCAGTCGCTCGGCGGTTCGACAATATGTTGCAAGTAGGGGACACCGTCACGCGGATATCGGGCGACGAGTTCGTGTTCGTATGTGAGGCCCTGCCCGATGAGATCGAGGTAGCAACGATCGGGGCTCGCATCGAGAAGGTATTCGAGTGGCCGTTCGTGGTCGATGGCCTCCGGTTGTCGATATCGGCAAGTATCGGCATCGCCGTTGCTGGCCCTAGCTAGGAAGTCTCGGCCGACCTGATTGTGCATGCGGACACGGCGATGTATCTCATTAAGCGACATCGAGGAGGTCGACGTCATGTCGTCGGACCGATCGATAGCGCGCTGCACAGTTTCCCTCAAAACTTTGAGCAAGAAATCGGTGAAGCGCTCGAAAAAGACGCCCTCTCGATCGTGTACCAACCGATTGTTCGCCCGTCAGACAACGTCATGAGCGGGGTCGAGGCGCTGTTGCGGTGGGACCACCCGACCCGAGGTGAAATTGCACCGTTGATCATCGTTGGGGCAGCCGAACGCAGCTTGCTGATCAATCTTGTTGGCGAATGGGTCCTCGAGCAAAGCTGTGCAGCCTTCGTGGCCTGGGGGACCGGCGAACGTCTTGCCCCGATCGGCATCGCGGTGAACGTGTCTGCCCGACAACTTGTCAGCGGTGACTCACCTCGCTCATGAGATTGGTGCGCATGAGTTGAGGCGCATGAGATTGGGGCGCATGAGTTGGGGATGGTGGTGGTTGTTGAGGGAATCGAGAGCCAAGAACAACACGCCGAGATCGTCCGGATCGGATGCGACTACGCCCAGGGCTTCTACTTTGCAGAGCCCATGTCGGAGTCGGCGATGATGGAGATCGACTGGGCGTTGCCCGTACCCAACGGTTCGTCAACGCGCAGAGAAGAAACGGGCTGATCGCCGATCCAGCTCGGATGAGGCCCAGTCGAGCGGGGCAACTGAAGACCGCGCCGAGTAGTTCTGGTGATGCTCACAACTGGTTCTTGCGATTCTCTTACGAAAGGGCAGGATACTGGGTAAATGTTCTCTGACCTGCCGAGACGCACTCTGTCTACACGCTCTACACGCTCTACACGCTCTACACGCTCCACATCCGGTTCGATCCGTTCAGCGGGCCTCGCCGTCTCCCTGGCCATGTTGCTCGTTGGGGTCAGCGGGTGTGGCGGTAAGTCTGACGACGTCGCGGGCCTCGACGCCAACTCGGCCGAGGACGCCTCGGTCAACGAGGTAGACGAGGTGAACGAGGTGACAACTGCCGAAGCCGACGAAGCTGCACCCGACGTTCCCAGCTCGGATGAGGCGCAGCCGAGCCAAGCAGCCCCGAGCGAGCCGACTGTGTCCACCGCCTCGGATATCAGCTGCGCTGACGGGGGCACGTGCACGGTCGGTGACACGGGCCCGGCCGGAGGCATCGTGTTCTACGTGTCTGCTCAACCGATCAACGCTGCCGAAGGCATGAGCTCAGGCGGGCGCTACCTCGAAGCAGCCCCCGCCGACACCGGCACGCGCCCCGCATGGTGCACTGGAACTCCGACTGCAGATATTTACGAGACAGAGGTGGGTGCCGGAGCAGCGAACACTCTGGCCCTACTCGGGTGCAGCGACGGCGCCGGCCTCGACGCGGCGGCATTCGAGCTTGACGGCTTCGACGACTGGTTCCTCCCGTCGAAGGACGAACTGAACGAGATGTATGTGGTGCTCAAGTCAGGCTCGCCGGCGGTCGGTGATTTGGCCGACGACGCGTACTGGTCGTCGTCTCGTGCGACGGCGCAATTTGTGTGGGCGCAGCATTTCGAGACCGGCGGACAGGGTCCGACCAGCCCGTACACGACGAGCAAGTTCCGCACGACTGGCAACCTGGTTCGCCCGATCCGAGCGTTCGGCTGAAACGAGGCCGCTCCAGGCCCGTCCAACAATCTGCCAACGGTGCAGCCGGCTGCGCGTCGCTCAAATCGGCGTTCAAGCGGGCGCATGGGCGGAGACGAACAAATCGACCACATCGGCCACCAATTGGTCGTCAACCACTTCGTTCGCGAGCAGGCGATGGAACAGCAGCGAACCCGCCATCGAGCCGAGTGCCTGCATCGGAGCGACACCGGCGCGCAACTGGCCTGTCTCTTCTCCCAGCCTGACAATCGCCGTGAACGTTTCGACGAGTTCGGCGATGAAACGGTCGCGCACGGTGCCGACTGTGTCGTCGTGCAATGCCCGTTCGATCATCACGGCGATCATCTTGGTGCGCCCCTCGTCGCGGAGATCTGACGCAAGGTTGCTCAGCAGGGCGACGAGGTTGTCGCGCACACTGCCGGTCAGTTTGTTCGCCGGCGGCACGTGTTTACTGATGGCTTCGAGTGTGGCGTGGAGGAGGTCGGACCGCTGCGGGTAGTGCTTGTAGACCGTCGTCCTACTGACCTCGGCCGCAGCGGCGACCTTGGCGTGAGTGATTTCGTCGGGTCCACCGTCGAAGAGCAGTGCAACCGCGGCGTCGAGTACTGCCTGGCGCGACCGCTCGCTCCGAGGATCGACGGAGAGGTCGGGTGCGTCGTGGTCGGAGGAGGTGGCTTCGCGGGTCATGGGTTGTGTCTTTGGACACGATCGCGGACGGATCCTTGCCTTTCCACATCCTACTCGGCAGGATATCAAACATGAACAAACTGTCCAATAGTGGAGAGCGTTTCGAAGTCGTCACGAAGCCAGGTGCTGACGCATCGGTGTGGGCGCGGCTTGGTTCGTTCGCGTTCCGTCGTCGCCGAGCCGTGTTGCTCGCCTGGATCGTCGTGTTTCTCGGAACCTTCGTCGCCGTCGGCACAATCGGCAGCTCTTCAGAGAGCTCGTTTGAAAGCCCCGACTCCGATTCGCTCGCCGGCTTCGAGATCTTGAAAGACAACTTCGGTGCTGGCGGCAGTTTCTTGTCCGGATCGATCGTGTTCGAGGCAGAGCAGGGTGTCGGCGATGCCGAGGTCGAGTCGACTCTGTCCGGCCTCTTCGACGAGATCGCGGCATTTGAAGAAATCACATTGACAAGTCCGTACTCGTCAATTGGTGAGCAACGGGGCCTCGTGGCGCCCGACGGGAAGATCGCATACGCGAGCATCGACTTCGACGAGAACACCGACGAACTGCGGGCGAGCGAGATCGGCAGGGAGATCGACGTGCTGGTCGAGGCGACGGAACTCGATGGCGTCAACATCGAGATCGGTGGCGCAGCACTCGCAGCGTTCGAGCCGCCGGAGTCGGAACTCATCGGCCTGGCATTCGCCGTGGTCATCCTGATTCTCGCGTTCGGCTCGGTGCTGGCCATGGGCCTGCCGATTGGCGTGGCGTTGTTCGGCGTCGGAATTGGTGTCGGGACCATCACGCTGCTGACCAACGTGATGTCGATCCCCGATTTCGCCACGACGCTCGGTGCGATGATCGGCCTCGGTGTCGGCATCGACTACGCCCTTTTCATCGTCACCCGATACCGAGAGGGGACGCGCTCAGGCATGTCACCGCACGACGCCACAGTTCGCGCGATCGACACCGCAGGGCGCGCCGTACTCTTCGCAGGCCTGACCGTCGTCATCTCGCTGCTCGGTATGTTTGTCATGCAGTTGGCGTTCATCAACGGGCTGGCCACCGGTGCCGCAGTCACCGTCGCCATCACGATGGTCGCCTCGGTGACGCTCCTGCCAGCGCTCATTGGTTTCGCCGGCCCGAGAGTCGAAGTCACCCGTTGGCGCGGCCTGATCATGGCTGGTTTCATCGCCGTTGCACTGCTGTCCGTCGGCCTCGGATTCCAGCCCGTTGCCGCCGCCTTTGCCGCCATGTCGGTGGGGACGCTGATTCTGTCGTTCTTCATCCCGGGTCTCCGCAAGGCATTGCCGCCACGGCCGGAGAAGCCGCTGCGCGAAACCTGGTCGTACCGCTGGAGCCACTTCGTGCAGCGCAACCCGTGGCCGATGGCGATCGGCGTGACGGTCCTGTTGCTCATCATGAGCATCCCAGTCTTGGGGCTCCGTCTCGGCTTCGGTGACGAGAGCACCTTCGCTGAGGGCACCACGACTCGCGACGCTTATGAGCTCCTCGCCGAGGGTTTCGGTCCGGGCAGCAACGGCCCGCTGATCGCTGTGGCAGAAGTCGACAGCCCTGAACAGTTCGCGGCAGCGCAAGAACTTGTTGCAGCGCTGAATGGCGCTGACGGCGTGGCCAGAGCGTTGGGCCCGATCCCTTCAGACAACCAGCAGGCCTTCCAGATCTTTGTGGTTCCTGAGACTGGGCCACAGGAGGAAGCCACCTCGACGCTGGTCCGCAGCCTTCGCGAGACGACGATTCCGGATGCGGTTGCCGACTCTGGCCTCGACGTGAAGCTGACCGGCGCCGTGGCGTCGAGCGTTGATTTCTCTGACTACCTCAGCGCACGGCTGCCGGTGTTTTTCGTCGCAGTGTTGAGTCTGTCGTTCCTGCTCCTCATGATGGTGTTCCGGTCGATCCTGGTGCCACTAAAGGCCGTGATCATGAACCTGCTGTCGATCGGCGGCGCCTACGGCATCATCGTTGTCGTGTTCCAGTGGGGGTGGGGTGTGAGCTTGCTCGGTACTGGCAGCGGCCCGATCGAACCGTTCCTCCCGATGATGCTGTTCGCCATCGTGTTCGGCCTCTCGATGGACTACGAGGTCTTCCTGCTGTCCCGCGTTCGCGAGGAATATGACCGGACCGGCGACGCAAAGAACTCGGTTGCTGACGGCCTGGCCGCAACGGCCCGTGTCATCACTGCTGCGGCAGCGATCATGGTTGTGGTGTTCGGCAGCTTCGTGCTCGAAGACGCCCGCGTCATCAAGATGTTCGGCCTTGGCCTCGCATCTGCGGTCTTCCTCGACGCGACCCTTGTCCGCATGTTGCTCGTGCCCGCCACCATGGAATTACTCGGCGAGAAAAACTGGTGGCTGCCGAAGTGGCTCGACCGCATCCTGCCGACCCTGAACGTCGAAGGCGGAAGCGACGAGCAAGTAGAACCAGAGCGCGAACTCGTCGACGCCTGAGAAGTTTGAGCAAGTGTGAGCGCTGGTTGTCACACTTTGGTCAGACCGGAACGTGACACCCCGAGCGCAGCGAGTTCAGCCGGCAGGCTGAAGAAAATGAATGGAGGCGACGCAGTCGCCAGGCGACGCAGTCGCCAGGGCGTCGTCAGACGACCACATTCACCATGCGGCCGGGGACGACGATGAGCTTCTTGGGTTTGCCGCCGGCCAGGGCCTCGACGACCTTTGGGTCAGCGAGCGCTGCGGCTTCGATGGTCGCTTTGTCGGCATCGGCAGCAACACTGACCCGGCTCCGCACCTTGCCGTTGATCTGGATAGGCAGTTCGACCGTGTCGTCGACGAGCATGGATTGATCGGCTGTTGGGAAGTCGACGTAGGTGATTGTGCCCCCGTCGTCGCTGCCGTGGCCGAGCTTGCGCCACAGCTCTTCGGCGATGTGCGGGACCAGTGGCGCCAGCATCGCGACCATTGGTTCGGCGACCTCGCGTGGCGTGGCGTCGAGCTTGGTGACAGCGTTGTTCAGCTCGATCAGCTTGGCGATTGCCGTGTTGAAATGGAGCTCGTCCATCTCGGTGCGAACGAAGTCGATGGTGCGATGGAGCAGCTTGAGCGTGTCTTCGTCGGCCGGCGTGTCGACGACGGTGCACTCACCGGTCGACTCATCGATGACGTTGCGCCACAACCGCTGGAGGAAGCGGTACATGCCGACCACGTCGCGGGTCTCCCACGGACGTGAGGAGTCGAGCGGTCCGCCCGTCATCTCGTAGAGGCGCGGTGTGTCGGC
>NZ_JBDNIJ010000022.1:0-5336 GCF_041688325.1 Ilumatobacter sp. | reverse complement strand
CGGTCGCACCGTCGACGAGTTCCCGAGCGGCCGCGTCGGCGGCGTCGAGTTCGACGAACGGGCCACCTTCGGCCGGCCCGTGCTTCGGGAGGTGCGAGTACCCCGAGTTGAGAAACCGAGCATGGTGCTTCGGGGTGAGCAACTGCAGTGGGTAACGCGTGACCAAGGCGGGGTCGCCACCGGGCCCCTCGTTCGGTGCGATGTAGGTCGGCACTCGCGGTTGACCCATTGCTTCCAGTTCGTCGGAGGCGAGATGAATGCGGCCTGATGGCGTGTCGAAGTCCCCGTCGCCGAAGGGTCGACCGTCGGCTGGGTATGGCGCTTCTTGCCACATTGTGTCGCGCAGCCCGTCGAGGTCGAGGCCGGGAGCGCCCTCGCGCATCAGGATCTCGTCGTCGTCGAACAGTGCCGGCTCTGTGTAGCCCATTGCACCAGCGAGCCGGCGGAACAGCTCGGGGTTACTGACGCACTCGCCGAGCGGAGGAATTGCCGCGTGGTTGTAGTTGGTATGCAACGAACCCCAGGAGAACACGATGTCGTCGGTTTCGATTTGGGTGGTTGCCGGGAGCACGATGTCGGCGTATTTCGCAGTGTCGGTCAGGAACTGCTCGTGTACGACGGTGAAGATATCGTCGCGCAGAAGGCCCTGCTTGATCAACTCGGCGTTCGGTGTGGTGACGACTGGGTTGCAGTTCCAGTTGATGAACGCGTGCACTGCCGGGCCGTTGGCCTCACCGGCATGGGGGTGCGTGAGAATCTGGCCAAGCCGGCTCATGTTGAGCGTGCGGGAGTCGCCGATCTCGAGGTCTGGCCGGAGGATGGCGTCGACGTCCATCTGACATTCAGTCCAATCTCCGGTGCTTTTCGAGACGCCACCACCGCGCTCGGCCCAGGCACCGGTGAGGGCGGGCAGGCAGCTGAGTGTGCGATGGAACATCGCACCGTTTTCGTGATGTTCGGGGCCAATGAGTGTGCGAATCCCAGCCGGGCGCACGGTTGCATAGTCGTGCGCAAGCTGTGTGATCACGTCGGCGGACACACCGCATGCGTCAGCAGCTCGTTCGGGCGTCCAGTCAGCAACCTCATCCTTGAGTTCAGAAAAGCCCAGCGTGTGGGCATCGATCCACGCTTGATTGGTGAGCTGGTCCCGGATCAGTACGTGCATCATCGCGAGGATCATGGCGATGTCGGTTCCGGGGAGTGGCTGGATGAACTGGTCTCCCTGCGCTTCGTCGATGGCGTCGGCGGTGACAGTCCGGATGGGGTCGATGACGACGAGGCGCGCCCCGTTGGCGCGGGCCGCCTCGATCGTCGGCCAGAGGTGCCGGTTGGTGAGGCGAGTGTTTGTGCCCCAGAGGATCAGCAGCTTCGAGTGCAGGTGCTGCATCGGGTCGATGCCGCGGCCCGAACCCATCGTCTTGGCCATACCGGCACCGACGGTGACGCCGCAGATGTTCCGGTCGAGTTTAGTCGCGCCCATGTGGCCAAAGAATCGACCGCTCAGCCCCATCAGAGCGAGCATGCTCTGATTCCCGGCGTCGGAGTAGGGGAGCACCGCTTCGGGGCCGTGTTCGTCGATGACCCTGTGGAGGTTCGCTGCGATCTCAGTGAGGGCGTCGTCCCAACTGATCTGCTCGAACTCGCCGGAGCCTTTCGGACCGGTTCGGCGCATCGGATGCAGCAGGCGGTCGGGCGAGTAGACCCGATCGAGGAACCGGTTGACCTTCGGGCACAACTCGCCCGCCGAGTACGGGTGGTCGGGGTTGCCGCGCAGTTTGACGGCAACGGGCCCGGCCGGACGGTCTTCGACCGTGACGATCCAACCACACGAGTCCGGGCAGTCGTGGTGGCACGTGCCGTTGATCGTTCGCGTGGCGGCGGGCTCAAGCACGTCGGTCATTCGTTTAGCGTACGACAGCGTGCCGGCCCTCGCCCGCTTGAATCGGCCATTGACCACGGCAGAACTGTGACGACCTCGCGACAGAGTTGCGTTTGGGGTCTGACCCCGTACGCAACTCTGCGAAGGCGCACCGAGGAGGCGAACGCTTTGGTGGGTTCGAACTCGAGAATGGGTGCGGCTCTCGACAGATCTGAGCGGCGTGTCATGCTGGACCACGATGAGCTCTGATGTGACCCGCATGATCCTGATCCGCCATGGCCAGTCGGCCTCGAATGCGGGCGGGTGGTTGAGTGGTCAAGAGACCTGCGGTGGCTTGACAGATCTGGGCATTGCCCAGGCAGAAGCACTACGCGGGCGGCTCGCGGCCGACCCGTCGATGACACCTGATGTTGTGCTGGTGTCGACGATGCGCCGTGCGGTCCACACCGCCGAGATCATCTCTGAGCCGCTTGGGATCGTGCCGGAGCAACACGGCGACTTGATGGAGCGCACGTCGGGCGAAGCCGAAGGTATGAAGATTGCCGAGTACACGGCAAAGTACGGCAGAGCACCGTGGACCGACTGGGAGAACCCGCTGTCGCCGGGTGGCGAGTCAGGCCACGACTTCGGCGAGCGCGTCCTCACGGCGACCGATCGCGTTGTTCGTGAGCATCGCGGCAAGACTGTCTGGGTGGTCTGTCACGGCGGCGTCATCATGGTGTCAGCAGTTCGCCGGTGGCCCGGAGCTTCCATCGATCTCAGCAACCTGCCTGTGACAAGCCCGCAAAACACGTCGGTGAGCGAATGGCACGTCGATGGTGAGAGCAACTGGCGGATGGCCAGCTTTAACGATCAAACCCACCTCGTGGGCATCACCAGCGGCACCGCAAACATCACTGGCTGAGTAACAACGTTGCGCGAGCCCCGTTGTGTTATCTCACGCGAAATCTCGAGCGGCGACAATAGCTTTGAGTTCGGGCCAGGCTGCCGCGAAGCCGGCGTGCAACGGAAGCGCTTCGACTTCGGCAGGTGTACACCAGTCGACGGCGTCGGTTTCGAAGTTGATCGATGATCCAAACCGTTCGTCGACTTCGACCACGACCGTCGTGTAGGCCCAGTCGGTGGCTGGTTTGAACACGACCTCACCGATGAGCCGCGGCGTGCCAGCGATGTCACCGACTTCTTCGGAGGCTTCGCGCAACGCCCCCTCGAGTGGAAGCTCGCCCTGATCGAGTGCCCCGCCGGCACAGCTCCAGGTGCCACCCTCGTGGGCCATCTGCGATCGCTTCTGCAGCATCACCCGCGGGCCGTCGGCTTCGCGGATGACGAACACAACGCCCGCTGCTCCGTAGATCCCCCAGCGCACGTGACCGTCGCTGCAGCGCATGAACCCGTCGCCGGAAGCCGGTCGTCTGTCGTTGAACACCCGCCCACCCTGACACACCGAAGGTGTACTGATCCCGTCCAGTCAGGAGTTCGATCTGGAGTTCGATCTGGAGTTCCGGAACAAAGCAGCTTGTTCATGGTTGTATTCAACTCGTGAGCGACAACATGGAGAACGAACAATTTGACCTGGTGATCATTGGATCGGGTTCCGGAAACTCGATTCCCGAGTACCTCAGCGACTGGAACATCGCCATCGTCGAGCGCGGTGTGTACGGCGGGACCTGCCTCAACGTGGGCTGTATCCCGTCCAAGATGTTCGTGCTCCCCGCCGACGCAGCACTCGCTGCAGCCAATGGCGCCAAGCTTGGCATTGACACGCAGTTCAACGGCGCTGACTTCCCAGCGATCCGTGACCGCGTGTTCGGCCGGATTGACGAGATCTCTGCAGGTGGCCGGGACTACCGCGCGACCGGCAGCCCGAACGTGACACTCTTCGAAGGCACAGCGGCGTTCGTCGGCGACAAGGTCTTCCGTGTTGACATGAACGACGGCAGCCAACGCATGATCAGCGGCGACAAGGTCTTACTCGCAGCTGGTGCTCGCCCCGTTGTGCCGCAGATTTCGGGCCTCGCGCAGGTGGGCTTCCACACGTCCGACACGATCATGCGTCTTGACGATCTGCCCAAACGCCTCGGCATTATCGGTGGTGGCTTCATTGCCGTCGAGATGGGCCACGTGTTCTCGGGCCTCGGCTCCGACGTCACGCTCTTCAACCGGTCAAACACGCTGTTGCGCGGCTTCGACGACGACATCGCCGCACGCTTCACCGAGCTGTTTGGCGACCGCGTCAACCTGCACCTTGGTGTCGTGCCGACTCATGTCGAGCGCATTGCTGATGGCATTGCGCTGACGGTTGGCGCCGAGACGGTCATCGTCGACGAGCTCCTTGTGGCCACCGGCCGTGAGCCGAATAGCGACCTCGTCGATGCCAAGTCTGGCGGCCTCGAATGTCATCAACGCGGCACCGTCGTTGTCGACGACACGATGGCCACCACCGTCGAGAACGTCTGGGCAATTGGCGACATCGCTAACAGCTACCAACTCAAGCACCTCGCCAATGCTGAAGCGTCTGTGGCGTTCTGGAACATTGCTCACCCCAACGATGTGCGCCATCAGAGCTACAAGGCGGTTCCGGGAGCGGTGTTCTCCAACCCGCAGGTCGCCAGCGTCGGGTTGACCGAGCAGGAAGCGGTTGCGCAGGGCCTCCCGTTCAAGGTGGGCAAGCGTGACTACGCCGGCACGGCGTACGGCTGGGCGATCGTCGACGAAACCAGCTTTGCCAAGGTGCTCGTCAACACCGAGACTGGCCTGATCATTGGTGCCCACATCCTCGGTCCGCAGGCTGCCACGCTGATCCAGCCGATCATCCAGGCAATGGAGTTCGACCAACGCGCCGACGACGTTGCTCGCAAGGTGTTCTACATCCATCCGGCGCTGACCGAAGTTGTCGAGAACGCCATCCTTGAAGCGCTCTGACGACCGCTACGGTCGGCGGGTATGTCGGGCACCGAGAGCGCAGCATCAAGCACTGAGCCGTTCACCGCTGCCGAAATCGCTGCAATCAGAGCGGTGACGCCGGGCTGCAGTGACGACCTGATCCACCTGAATCATGCGGGTTCGTCGCTTCCCCCGCAGGCTGTGCTCGATGCCCAATTCGGCCACCTCCAGCGTGAAGCAGTGATTGGCGGTTACGAGGCTGCTGCGGAGGCTGCGGATCGAACCCGGGCGACGCACGCTTCCATCGCTCGTCTGATTGGTGCGACACCGTCCGAGATTGCCCGCTTCGGCAGTGCTACCGAGGCGTGGATGGCGGCCTTCTGGTCGATCCCGATGGCTGTTGGACAGCGGATCATCGTGCACGACCACGAGCACGGCGCGAACGCGATCGCCTTCATCCACGCCGCAAAGACTCGCGGTGTCATCATCGATCGTGTGCCCAGTGATGAGCACGGCCAGGTGTCGGTGGACGCGATGGCCGAGCGGCTCCAGCATGCTGATGACGTCGCGCTGG
>NZ_JBDNIJ010000155.1:0-1566 GCF_041688325.1 Ilumatobacter sp. | reverse complement strand
CGCCACCATCACCACCGCCACCCGAATCCACTTCCAGCGTGACGTCTCGTTGGATTGGTCCGGTCGAACGACTGACCCGGCCGGCGGCGCCCTGCTGGATGGTGTGGGTGAGCTCGTGGGCGAGGAGTTCTTGGCCGCTGCCGGTGGTCGCATCGGGCACCCCATCGCGAAAAAAGATGTCGCTGCCCGTCGTGAACGCCTTGGCCTGGATCCGATTGTTCAATTCGGTCGACGTCGGCCCGGCGTGCACCCGTACACCGCTGAAATCGGCACCGAACGCCCCCTCCATCTTCGACCTGGCCGGTTCGGGCAACGGCGCACCACCCGACCGCGACCTCTGCAGCATCCGAGCGGTGTCGTCGTCGAGATCGCCGCCCTGCGCCCCGACCACTGCACTCCGCTGAACACGACTGATGCGGCTCGCAGTGCGGCTCGGCGCCGGCCGCGCATCGGCAAGCCGGACCCGGCTGGCCGTGTCACCACCAGCCCGGTCACCGCCGGCTTCGACAGCTGAGCTGCGCTGCACGCGAGGGCCGACTTCGGTCTCCGCAAGCCCAGGACTTGACGCTTCGCTCTGAAGCAACCGCACCACCCGCGCAGCAACGAGATCGGCTTCACATTCGTAGGGGTCGTTCGACGGCCCCACCGCGAGCTTGGCTTGCGCGATCGCACCGCCAATCGTGATGCCCGACTCAGGAGCAAGAGGCTCGCTCCGCTGCTTCATCGCAGGCCCGGAGATCTTCTGCTCAGGAGTGGGCGGCGCCCGCTCCGAATCGTGCCCACGACCTTTGGCTTTTGGGCCTCGGTCCAGAACGCGCTCCATTAGCTGAACACCATTTGGGTGAGGCTACATCACCTCGTCGGCGCCGGCGTTGAAACTGACGACGCGGCCTTCACTCCTGGTGCTCGACCTTGCTCAACGCCGTTCCCGCAGCACCTGCTCGCTACTCGGCGGCGAGCGACTGCATGGCGTCGAGATACCGATTGGTCGCGATGTGTTGGAGTCGTCGAGCGACCGGGGGGACCGCCCGAGCCAGCGGGTGCCGCGAGCGTGACACCGCGGTGATCTCGACCGTGACGGTCCCGTCGGGCGCGATGGCGATCGCGAAGGACTCCTCGCCTTGTTCGGGGTGCACCTGCAGCGTTCCGTACGTGAACCCAAATCGATCGTTCTGATCGTCCACGGCGACGACGCGACACACCACATCGATGTAGCCGACCGGCAACGGTGCAGCCATGGCAACAACGGTCCCGACAGTTGGTGGTCCCGGGTGAGCGACGATCAGCCCTGACGTTGTTTGCATGCGCCAGTCGCCAAGCACCTCGGAGGCACGTTCAAAAACTGGACGACCGTTCCCGAGATCGCGGGACCAGTGTCCGTATCGATAGCCGGGTGGGGCGGTGCTCCCCGTGGTGATGCCGACTGGCGAGTACGTCAACTCGTCTGCGGCCGAAGCCTCAGCGAGCGCACGAAGCTGCGAAATGGTCGGCCGAGTGACGTGCAGTGACATTGCCCCCATTCTTGCGTGGAGCGTGTCTGGGCATGCGCCAGTTCGGTATGTCGGG
>NZ_JBDNIJ010000154.1:0-15243 GCF_041688325.1 Ilumatobacter sp. | reverse complement strand
ACAAGATCCTCGATCAGTGGTCAGAGCAGATAGAAGCGTCGACGCCGCCACCCGTAAGCAGTCAATAAGCAGTCACTGCGCGAAACAGGGGCTCCTCGTTTCCGAGAAACCCCTGCGTACGGTGGTCGGGCTGACAGGATTTGAACCTGCGACCCCTTGTCCCCCAGACAAGTGCGCTACCAAGCTGCGCTACAGCCCGTACCGGGGCACAAGTGCCCCGTATGTGAGAGCCGAACTCTATCGACCGAATCAGGGGTCGAGTGTTCTCGTAAAGAATCTGCGCATCAAGTGCGCAAACAAATCACGCAAAGCTCAGAAGAACATATCGACGAAGCGGAAACCGAGGTAGAGGACCAGCGCCACCACCATCAGTTTGAAGTGCCACGGAGCCTTCTCGTCGGCGGCCTTGTCAGCATCGCTGTGGGCGTGGCCCTCGGTCACCTGTTCACCACAGTTCGGGCAGGTGCCGTCGTTCTGCATCGAGTTCGGCGTCCAATACTTCGCACAAGGCTCACACCACGGCATCATCGGCTCGATTCAGGCGCGCTTACGAACGCGCAGTTTGATCGGCGTCGAACCCATGTCGAGGTCTTCGCGAATCCGACGCTCGAGATAGCGCAGGTACGTGCGGTCGAGTTCGCGGTTGACGAACAGGGTGAACGTCGGCGGATCGGTCGCTCCTTGCACTGCGTACAGCACTCGCGCGCCGCCGGAGTGGGGCTGAGCCTGTTGGGCCGCAGCGATGATCTTGTTGACGCTCTTGGTCGGCACACGCTTGTGGTACTGACGGATCGATTCCTGAAGCAGGGGGTGCAGCTTGTGCACGTTCTTACCGCTGAGTGCCGAGATTTTCAGCACCGGCGCGTCGCCGAGGAATGCAAGTTTGCGGGTTACTTCTGACTGCACTTCGAGGCGGTCCTCGCTGCCGACCATCTCCCACTTGTTCAACACGATGATGATGGGGCAACCCGATGCATCGACTCGCTCAGAGAGCCGCTGGTCTTGGCCGGTTACACCGACCGTGGCGTCGATCACGAGCAGCGCAATGTCGGAATCGTCGATCGCTCGGAGCGCACGGACGAGTGAGTAATACTCTGCCGAATCGTCGATCTTGCCGCGCTTACGCATGCCAGCGGTGTCGACGAACACGATCGGACCGTCTTCGGTTTCGACGAGCGTATCGATGGCGTCGCGGGTCGTGCCGGCGAGGTCATGGACCACGGCACGATCGGCGCCAACGAGATGGTTGAACAGTGTCGACTTGCCAACGTTCGGGCGGCCGACGATGGCGACACGAGGTGGCGGCTTGTTGTCGCCGAGGTCGATGATCGCGTCGATCGCTGCCAGCTGCTCTTCGGTGAAGTTTGACCCGTCGGCTTCGTCGACTTCGACTGCTCGCTGGGGTAGCAGCGCAATCACCTTGTCGAGCAAGTCACCTGCACGGCGGCCGTGAAGTGCGCTCGTTGGAATCGGGTCGCCGAGCCCGAGACCCATGTACTCCCAGATCTCGCGCTCGCGGCGTGAGTTGTCAGCCTTGTTGGCGACGATCAACACCTCGGTACCGGTGCGGCGAACCCAGTTGGCTATCAGCTGGTCGTCGTCCGTCAGCGGCGCCGACGCGTCGACCACGAAAAGTACGACGTCGGCCTCGCGCACCGCCTCTTCCACCTGTCGCGACACCTTTGCTTCGAGTTCGCTACCGCCAGGCATCCAGCCGCCGGTGTCGACCACGAGGAAGGGGACGTCGAGCCACTCAGCCTCGAGCACCTTGCGGTCACGGGTGATGCCGGGCCTGTCTTCGACAATGGCCTGCTGGCTACCAACAATGCGATTGAACAGCGTCGACTTACCGACGTTCGGGCGACCGATGATGACGACGCTGGGAAGATCGGCGTCGGGATCGGCAGGCATCATCTCGTCGAGGTCGCTGATTGCCTCTGGATTCAGATCAAGCGGATCGTTCGGAAGCTTTGTTCCACCGCCCATTGCGTTGGTGGTGTCATCGGTACTCATGCTGGTGTCCCTGCGGGTTGTTCGAGCGCCGCGCGAAGCGCGATGCCGTCGGTGGTGATGACCTCGACAGGTCGTGGAAGATCCGAGATGGCGACGCCATCGAGGAAGCGCCCGTCGTCAGACAGACACACGTCGGGCAGCAAATAGCGATGCCCCTCGGGTTCGCCGGCCAGCACGCGGCTGACATCTTCGCCGGTCATCAGGCCGGTGACGCCGGTATTACCTCCGAAGAACTCGTTAGCCACGGTCAAGATACGCACATCGGTGCGGCCAAGAGACTCGATCAGCGGTGTGATGACAGGTGCGCCGAGTGTTCCCGTGAGTACACCGACGGGTGCAGTGCGGCGAGGACGAAGCTGGATGCCGGAAGCGACGGATGCTGCTGCGTTCGCGGCGGAGTCTGCAGCTGGGCCGCAGCCGCTCTGGCGGAGCCCGGTGTAGGCGGCCGGGTTCGGTGGCGCATCGACAGCGGCGAAGAAGCCGCGCTGGACGCCCGTCGCTTCGGCAGCGGTGCCGTGGAACTCGCCCTCGAAGGTCCGGGCCATGCCGATGCCGTCTTCGTGCATCGGGAAGCCGTCGTACCGCTCTGCCTCGGGAAACGGTCGCTGCGCCATCAAGTAGTACTCGTCGGCTGCGTAAACCATCCGTTTGCCGAGAGTGGTCTCGAAGATGTCTTGCCAGTCGGTGACCGTGTCGACCACAGATTGCGCCTCGGCGAGGGTGTGGAAACGCATCGCTGACTCGTCGTTAAACTTCGAGATTCCGAGCGGCACGACGGCGACCGAGTCGAGTTCGGGGTACTGGTCGAGCACGCCGGCGAGCGTGTCGTCGAGGATTGCGCCATCGTTCACGCCCGGGCAGACAACGATCTGACCCTTCACAACGATGTCGTGGTCGAGCAGTGCACGCAGCCAGCGCAGGCTCATGCCACCGCGCTTGTTCTTCAACATCGCGCTGCGGATGTCGGGGTCGGTCGAGTGGATGCTGACGTGCAGGGGCGACAGCCGCTCGGTGATCACACGTTCGAGATCTGCCTCGGTAAACCGGGTGAGGGTCGTGAAGTTGCCATACAAGAACGACAACCGGTAGTCGTCGTCTTTCAAGTACAGGCTGCGCCGCATACCCTTGGGCAGTTGGTAAATGAAACAGAATTCGCAGTGGTTATCGCAGGTCCGGACCCGGTCAAATACCGCGCTCGACACTTCGATACCGAGTGATGCGCCGGGCAGTTTCTCGACGGTGACCGAGAGGTCCATGCCGCCACGGGAGACGTCGAGTTCGACGTCGGCTTCGTCGGTGGCCAGTTGCCATTCGATGATGTCGCGGGGCACATCGCCGTTCACCCGCAGGATTTCATCGCCGGCCTGCACGCCAACGAGCGCGGCGGGAGAACCGGGTGCGACCGAGACGACGATAGGGGCGAGTGTTCCTGTAGACATGCGACACACCACGCTATCGTCGTCAGGGCGGCTGATCGGTGAGTCATCCGTCGCCAGCCGATGCCCGGGTCAGTGGTAGAATGAAGCGACCATGAGCACCTCCCGTGTCGACCGAGTCCTATTGGCCGAACCCCGCGGTTTTTGCGCCGGTGTCGAAATGGCGATCAAGGCGCTGGCCTGGATGGTTAGAACCTTCCCCGGGTCCGTCTACTGCTACCACGAGATTGTCCACAACCAACTCGTCGTCGACCGCTTCAAGGCGCAGGGCGTCATCTTCGTCGACACGATCGACGAGGTGCCCGCCGGGAGCCCAATCATGCTGTCGGCACACGGGTCGCCGCCCGAGGTTCTCGAAGCCGCCCGCGAGCGTGGTTCCTACGTCGTCGACTCGGTGTGCCCCCTCGTCACCAAAGTCCACCATGAAGTCAAGGTGCGCGCCGGCAAGGGCTACCGGATCGTCTACGTCGGCCATGAAGGTCACGAAGAGGCTGTTGGCACCATGGCTGTCGCACCCGATTCCATCAATCGTGTCGAATCGGTCGCTGAGGTCGAGGCGCTCGATCACATCGATCAGCCGGTGGCGCTCCTTGCCCAGACCACTCTGTCGCATCGCGACTGGGAAGGCGTCGCCGTCGCGGTCAAGAAGCGTTTCCCTGACGTCTGGACTCCTGGCCGGAGCGACCTGTGCTTTGCCACAACGAACCGCCAGTCAGCGTTGATGGAGCTCGCCCACAAGTGCGACGCCATCGTGGTCATCGGCTCGGCCAACTCGTCGAACACGCGGGCTCTCGAACAGCTTGCACGAGAAGAGGGCTGCGAGCGGGTCTACCGAATCAACTCGGTGACCGAACTCCCCGACGACCTCAGCGGAATCGTCGGCGTCACCGCCGGTGCCTCGGCACCGGAAGAACTCGTCGAAGAGGTCATCGAGTTTCTCGACCCCATCAACGGAGTCGAACTGGTCAATGTCACCGACGAAGACGAGTACTTCCCGCCGCCGCGCAACATCCGCGATCTGCAGTCGTCTATCGAAACCGCATCGACAGTAATGCTCGGTGGCACGCTGCTCGACCGTCCGGCCATGGACGATCGCAATCTCGCCGCCAGCGACGTCCTCGCCAGCCTGCTCGCATAGTTGCGCCGCTCTCCGGTCTCGACGTTGTTGAGGCACGCCGACGTTGTGCCTGACGCGGCACTAGTTGCGGGGGACTTCAGCCCACGGCACTTCGCGGTCAACGCGGACATCTCCGGGCAGGCCTAACACACGTTCGCCGAGGATGTTGGCCATGATCTCGGTCGTTCCGCCCTCGATGGTGTTCGCACGGCTGCGCAGGAACGCTTTCTGCTGCGTGTCTGAGGCCATCGCCGTTTCAGGACGGATCATTTCGTAGCTGCCGTACAGCAGGCCGTCGGCGCCGAGCAGGTTCATCACGGCGTTGTGGATGTCGATGTTGAGGATCGCTCCGGCCATCTTGCCGATCGAGCCTTCCGGCCCGGGATCGCCCATCTTGCGGTTCTGGTTGGCTCGGACGTTGGTCAGACGAACCACTTCGGCGCGGCACCACAGCTTCATGACGTCATCGCGGGCCGGAACGTCCTTGCGATCGTCAGGCGCAGCAGCCCACGCATCGACCAGCGCAGCAATCGTGCCCGACCCGCGCTGTGGCATGCCGCCACCGATCGACTGGCGTTCGTTCATGAGCGTG
This sequence comes from Ilumatobacter sp., assembly GCF_041688325.1. Classification (GTDB taxonomy): domain Bacteria; phylum Actinomycetota; class Acidimicrobiia; order Acidimicrobiales; family Ilumatobacteraceae; genus Ilumatobacter_A. Next base: position 10,085 of record NZ_JBDNIJ010000154.1, on the reverse strand, counting down.
GTGAGCGAGACGCGCCAGCCGTCACCAGCCTTGCCGAGCATTTCGGACTCGTGAATCTTCGTGTCGGTGAAGAACACCTCGTTGAATTCGGCCTCGCCGGTCATCTGACGGAGCGGGCGGATCTCGACACTCGGGTCGTGCATGTCGACGACGAATGCCGTGAGACCAGCGTGCTTCACAGCCTGCGGGTCGGTGCGAACAACAAGGAGCCCAAAGCGCGAGAGATGGGCCAGCGTGGTCCACACCTTCTGGCCGTTACAGACCCACTCGTCCCCGTCTTGAACGCCAGTGGCCGACAGACCAGCAAAGTCAGAACCCGAACCAGGCTCAGAGAACAGTTGGCACCACACCTCTTCGCCGGTGAACAGCGGGCGGAGGTAGCGCTCCTTCTGCTCGTCACTCCCCCAGGCCACGACGGTCGGGCCGGTCATGCCATGGCCAATCGGGTTGCGGTACATCGCGTTCGGCCCGCCAGCTCCGAAGATTCGCTCGTTGATCAACTTTTGCAGCTTCGGGTTCAGACCGAGACCGCCATTGCCTTCAGGAAAGTTCACCCAGGCCAAGCCTCGATCGAACTGTTCACCGAGGAACGTCTGCGTCGCTGTGTCGGCGGGCGGGAAACTGTCGAGCAGTTCGCTGGTGAGGTCGACCACCCGTTGTTCGTCGGCGGTCAGTGCATTCAGTTCCTCGACGATTGTCATGTGCGAACGGTAGTTGTCGTCTGCAGTCAGGCACGAAATGGAGCGGGTGCAATTCCGCGGGTACGGTCGATGGCATGTCGGAAGCTGGCCCCCACGGGGCAATCCCTGTCATCGATCTTAAACCGTTTGCAACCGGAGCGGATGCCCAATCGCCTGCAGCTCGCGCCACCGCCGCCCGTCTCGATGTCGCATTGCGCGACGTCGGTTTCCTGACCGTCGTCGGTCATGGCGTCAGTACCGAAGTGCGCCAAGCGTTCTTCGACATGATTCGTCGCTTCTTCGGCCAGCCTGAAGAGCAGAAGCAAGAGATCGCCATTTCCAACAGCCCGTACCATCGAGGCTACGGCGGCTTCGCTGCAGAGACCCTCGAAGGCGCCATCGGAGCCCAAGACGAAGACACGGTTGGCGCATTCCTCGCTGGCGACATGAAAGAGACCCTCGACTTCGCAGTCGACCACGCGCTCGATCACCCCGAAGTGGTCGCTGGCACTCCCTTACACGGACCCAACCAATACCCCGATATTCCCGGTTTTCGCGAGGTGTGGGAGACCTACCGCGCAGCGGTCACCGAGGCTGCTGTTCGCATGCAGCGGGCGCTGGCGGTTGCGCTCGGCCTCGATGCTGAGTTCTTCATCAGCCAGCCCGGCGAAACGATGTATCACCTCCGGATGATCCACTACCCGCCAATGGATCGGCTCACGCCCGAACCAGGCCAGATGGGCTGTGGCGCACACACCGATTACGGCACGTTGACCGTGCTTGCCGATGACGGCATCGGCGGGTTACAAGTACGCCAACGCAACGGGGAATGGACCGACGTAACTGTCCCTGAGGGGCATCTCGTCGTCAACCTCGGTGACCTGATGGCCATCTGGACCAACGACCGCTGGGTGTCCAACCCGCACCGCGTCGTCAACCCACCGAACCAGGATCGCTACTCGTCACCGTTGTTCGTGACGCCGCCGTATCACCTTCGTATCGAAGCTCTCGAGAGCTGTCTTGCCGACGGTGAAGAGCCGACACACGAACCGCTGATTTCGGGCGAGTATCTCGTCGGACGTTTCGACGGGACACACAGCTACCGCAACGAAATGCTCGAACAGCACAACTCGGCGGCACAACCGTCGCACCGAATTTGATCGTTTCCGAACTGTCGTTGTCCGCCAGGGCAGACAGCGCTGAACTCAGTCGATGTGTGCTGCGTCCACCCGGGCCAGTAGCTCGTCGCGAATACTGACCCCGGGTTCGCGAGCCTTGTCGCCAGAGGCGCGCCATCCGAGCCGGCTCGAATAGAGCAACGGTGGGTCTTTCAAACGGCCGGGCGACACCTCGACGACGCGTGCAAACAGCAGCTCGTGATCTTCCATTGTGACTTGCTGGAACGTCTCGCACCGGAGCCATGAGATCGAGTTCGGAACGACTGGCGGGCCACCGGCGAGGCCTGGCCACTCTTCCAAGTACTCCGGAGCGACGTATTCGAACCGTCGCCCGGGGTAGCTGAAGTACTGGCCTTCGACGATCTGGTCGGCGGCCAACAGGCTCGCCGCGAACTGACCGGACTCGATCATCAGCGGATAGGTGTCGTGCTTCGGCGAGACGCTCGCCATCACGATTGGCTCTTCAAAACTGACCTGGCTCAACCAGTGGCTGGTGTACGCGCGTTGCACCCCACCGTGGGCTACTCCAATCACCTGCACACCCTTCATCATCTGCCCGAGGCACTGCTTGATATCGCGGTCGATCATGGGAGTTCCTGTCTTGCCGTTACAGAGACCGGTGAGGTGATGTCAGTTGAAGATCGCATTGGCGCTGTCGAACTCGGCAGCTTCGAGCACTGCAAGCTCAGGCACCTGCGACCGAAGCTGCATCACCATCGCAAATCGCACCTCGTCAGACCGACGAGCAAACACCGCCTTCAGATTGTTCAGCATCCGGATGACGATGGCCCGGTTTGGTGTCGGGTCGAGGTGCGACTCGCTCCATGGAGCCTGGCCACGGGTAATCGTCTCGAAGAGCTCCCGAGCTTGTCGACGATCGAGCTGGCGGCCACCGTCAAACGGGTCGAAGAAGACGCTGTCGTTGTCGGCTGCCTTCACCAAGAAGTGAGCAGGCATGCCGACACCGTGCAGTTGAACGCCGAGGCGACGGCCAACTTCGATCATCAGGATCGACAGGCTGATCGGGATACCCGTACGCGTCAAAATGACGCGGTCGAGGCACGAATTGCGCCAGTCGTAGTAAGCCTCGCGGTTGCCGGTGAAGCCGAGTTCGCCGAACAGGAATCGGCTGATGCCCTCCGGCGTCGGCGTCTGGCATTCGGCAGCGAGGAGGTCGAGCGCAGCAAGCCATTCGACTTCGTCGAGGCCCGGCTGCAGGACCGCCGACATGATGAGTGACACCTCGTCGAGGTCAAGTGACTCGCTGTCGCTCGCCATCAGCTTTGCAAAGCGCGCAGAGTTCATGCCGAAACGGTACCGGCGACTACGTTCCGCATCATGATCCCAGGTGCACATCTCGCAACACACGGCGACAAGCCCGCTCTCATCATGGGCGGTTCCGGCTTCACCCAGACCTTTTCCGAACTCGACGCTGCGGCGAACCGCCTCAGCCGTCTGCTTCGTGCCGCCGGCCTCAAGCCCGGCGACCACGTCGCGATCTGCATGGAAAACCACGATCGCTACATGGAGGTCATCTGGGGATGCCACTACGCCGGGCTCGTCTACACGGCGACATCCTCACGCCTCCAGAGCGCCGAACTCGAATACATCATCAACGATTGCGGCGCCCGTGCGTACATCACATCGAAGTACAAGGCCGACCAGGCTGCTGACATGATCGACAAGACGCCGAACGTCGAACTACGGCTGATGCTCGACGGAGCCATCGACGGCTACGAGGCCTACGAGTCGGCAGTTGACGCCCAGTCACCCAAGCCGCTCGACGAGGCCCGAATCGCGGGTATGGACATGCTCTATTCATCGGGCACCACCGGCATGCCGAAGGGCATCACACGGGCGTTCCCAAACGAGCCACTCGAAACGTGGAATAACGGCGTCACGATGTTGTGTCAAATGCTCTTCGCCGCCGATGACACGAAGCGCTACCTGTCGCCGGCACCGTTTTACCATGCGGCCCCGCTGCGGTTCTGTATGTCGATGCATGCACTCGGGGCAACGATCGTGGCCATGGAGAACTTCGACGCTGAGACCTACCTGCAGCTCGTCGAGAAGTACGAGATCACACACAGCCAGGTCGTGCCAACCATGTTCGTGCGGATGCTGAAGCTTGACGAGGAGGCTCGCACCAAGCACGACATGTCGTCGCTCGAGTACGTCATCCATGCTGCGGCGCCGTGCCCGGCTCCGACCAAGAAGTCAATGATCGAATGGTTCGGGCCTGTGATCCACGAGTACTACGCCGGCTCCGAAGGAAACGGGTTCGTCTACTGCAACAGCGAATCGTGGCTTGCTCACGAGGGCACCGTCGGGCAGGCGATCACCGGCATCCTGCATGTGTGTGATGACAATTTCGAAGAGGTTCCGCAGGGTCAGCCTGGCACCATCTTTTTCGAAGGCGGCGCCGAGTTCGAGTACCACAACGACGCGGAGAAGACGAAGGGATCTCGTCACCCGAAGGGCTGGAGCACACTCGGCGACGTCGGCTACCTCGACGAGGACAATTTCCTGTACCTCACCGACCGCAAGGCGTACATGATCATCTCCGGCGGTGTGAACATTTATCCGCAGGAGGCCGAAAACGTGTTGGTCACCCACGACAAGGTCATCGACGTTGCGGTGTTCGGCGTGCCGAACGAAGATTTCGGCGAAGAGGTGAAGGCTGTTGTGCAGCCGCGGGTCATGCCCACGACCGACGAGGAACGCGCGCAACTTGCTGGTGAGCTCATCCAGTTCTGTAAGAGCCAGATTGCCGATGTCAAGTGCCCGCGATCGATTGACTTCCGCGACGAGCTCCCCCGCCACCCAACCGGCAAGCTCTACAAGCGCCTGCTCAAGGACGAGTATTGGAAGGCCGCGGGCCGTTCGATCTGATCGGCCGGCACACTCCGCAAGATCGCAGCCGTCGGGCGAGAATTCTGGATTCCGGCGTCCTGTTTCCTCACCTCAACGGGAGCCCAGCTTGACGCCCTGCCACAATGGTCTGCATGGATAAACGGCTGCCGGAACACCCGTATCTCAATTGGTCAGGCCCGATTGCCTTTGCTCATCGCGGGGGCAATCGGACCGCCCCAGAGAACACGATGGCCGCATTCGAACATGCAGCATGCATCGGGTTCCGCTACCTCGAAACCGATGTGCATCGCAGCGCTGATGGCGTACTCGTGGCGTTCCACGACGAGAACCTGCTGCGAACGTGCGGCCTCGATGCCAACATCGCCGACCTCACGTGGGCCCAGATCGCTCAGTTGCGTGTCGATGGCACCGAGCCGATCCCGCGCATGGTCGACCTGTTCGAACGGTTTCCGGAACACCGGTTCAACATCGACTGCAAGGCCGACGCCGCGCTCGAACCGCTCGTCGAACTGATCAACACCCAGGGGGCACTCGACCGGGTCTGCGTCGGCTCATTCAGCTTCAAACGGCTCCAGACGATCCGCCGGCGGCTTGGCCCAGGCTCGCTCACGTGCCTCAGCCCGATCGAGACGGTTTGCCTCCTTGTGTTCGGCCGGCTCTTCGGCTCCGCTCAGCGAGCTGCTCAGGTCCCCCCTGGTCGCGGTCGGATCACAGTGGTCTCGCGCCGATTCATACGGAACGCCCGGCGAGCCGGCATCCCCGTGCACGTGTGGACCATCAACGACGCAGCGGAAATCAACCGCCTTCTCGACTTGGGTGTCGACGGTGTCATGACCGACGACGTCGACTTACTGCGGAGTGTCTACGCCGAGCGAGGCGTCTGGGTCAGTGACACCTGAGGCAGCGTCACACAAAACTCCAGCCCCGTCTTTGTGTGACCGATTCCGGCATCGGTTGGCGCACTCGCTCGCACAAAACACGAAGGCGTAGGTTCGGTGACATGACCTGGAGCAACCCGCCTCGCACATCAGTTCGTGCGCCTCGATACCTCGTCGCCAGTGCCGACCACATCGCAACGTCGGCCGGCAACGAGATGTTCGCACGAGGCGGAAACGCTGTCGACGCGGCGATTGCGACCAACGCAGCGATTGCCGTCACCGGGCCGCACCTGTGCGGAATGGGCGGCGACCTTTTTGCGCTCGTCCATGTCGAGGGCGAAGTGTTCGCATTGAACGCCGCCGGCCGAGCCGGATCTGGTGCCGACGCCGCAGCCATGCGAAACGAGGGGCTCACCGAGATGCCCTTCAAGCTCGACATGCGCTCGGTCACGGTTCCTGGCTGTGTCGACGGATGGATGACCCTCCACGAACGGTTTGGGTCGCTCCCACTCGACGTGATCCTCGCCCCGGCCCAGCGTCTTGCCGCCGAAGGATTCCCGGCCAGCCCACTACTCGCCGGCATGCTGCCTCGACTCGACGAAGCCAGCCGGACGAACTTGAAGGAACTTGTCAATCAGGCCACCCAAACCGGCGCGCTCGTGCGACGCCCGGGCGCGGCACTCGCGCTCGCTGGTATCGCCACCGGCGGTCGCGACACCTTCTACAGAGGTGTCTTCGGCGACGGCCTGATCAAAATAGGAAACGGGCTCTTTACCGAATCCGACCTCGAGACGTCACAGGCCGAGTGGGTGACGCCCATTTCAGCCGAGATGTTCGGTGTCGACGTCCACACCGTTGGGCCGAGCACGCAGGGGTACCTGACGCTTGGGTCGGGGCGACTCGTCGACCAGCTTGTTTCGAGCGGCCTCCTCCCCGATGACCCGGACGACGATCACTGGGCGCATCTGCTGATCGAAGCATCGACGGCAGCTGGCCGAGATCGTCCTGCGCGGCTGTACGAAGACGCCGATGGAGATGCACTTGTCACTGAGATTGCCGGCCGCTGTGGCGAGATTGATCCGGAACGGGCCAGCAACCGGTGGGCGCCAAATCGAGACGGCGACACGACCTATCTCTGTACTGCAGGTCGAGGCCCCGACGGCCGCATGATGGGCGTGTCGCTCATCCAGTCAAACGCATCGGGCCTCGGCAGCCATTTGGTGGAGCCCCACACGGGTATCAACCTCCACAACAGAGGGATTGGCTTCAGCCTGGAGGCTGGCCATCCTGCAGAGCTCGCGCCCGGTCGGGTGCCGCCGCACACGTTGTCGGCCGCACTCGCGACAAGCGGATCGGACCTCATCAGCGTATTTGGGACGATGGGCGGTGACGCTCAACCCCAGATTCTGCTGCAGGTTGCCACGCGCCTGTTCCACCACGGCCAGTCGGCCGCTACCGCAATCAACGCCGGCAGGTGGGCGCTCAAGGGGCCCCAGACCGGATTCGACACGTGGACAGGCGCCGGCGGCCCTGGTGTGGCGATCGAAGGACATGCGTCGGGGGCATGGGTCAAGGGACTGGCCGCACGCGGTCACATCGTCCAAGCCTCGCCAGAATGGGACTCGGGCTTTGGCCACGCCCATGCCATCGTCCTCGACCTCAACGGGAGCTTGAGCGGAGCGGCCGACCCACGGAGCGTCGTCGGCAGTTGTTCTGGCGGCTGATCCCACCTCTCCCAGCTCTCCCACCTCTCCCACCTCTTGCTCGCCCAACTGTTACGACAGCAGCGGCATGACCTCTTCGGCGAAGCGAGCCATCTGCTCGTCGGCCTTCTTGTAGCTGTCGCCCAGCAAGTGCGGGAACACCGTGAGGTACTCGAAGCCGAGCAGGTCTTTCAGGAACTGAATTTCGGCAGCAACATGCTCGGGCGGGCCGACGATCATCGTCTTGTTCTCAATCGATTCGTCGAGCGTCGGGATCAGGCCGGGAGCCGACGGCTTGCCATCTGGCCCCATGTAGCCGCGGCTCCATCCGTACGGACCAAGGAACTTCCAGAACTCGTCGTGACCGTTGCGGGCCGACTCGCGAGCCTCTTCCATTGTGTCTTCGATGCGATACGAGACCACGAGCATGCGCTTCTCGTGCGACGCCAATTCGTGGCCATCGTGTGAGGCGGCGTAGTTCTCGCCGTAGATGTCCCAGAAACGCTTGATGAAGCTGTAATGCTGATTCCAGAACACGGCGCCATGATCGACCGTCGGCACGTAGTCGAGCGTGGGCGGTGAGGTGACGGCCTGCCAGATTTCGTACGGGTAGATGGGCCGCGGGATGAGCGTGAGGTCTTGCACCGTTTCGCCACGGTCGGGGATACCGGGCAGCGGGATCTGGAAGTGCTTGCCTGAGAACGAGAACTTCTCTTGGCTTAATGCACGGCGCACGATCTCCATTGACTCTTCGAAGATTTCGCGGTTGAACAGGTCGTCGGACTTCTGGTCGGGGTTGTCCTGGGACCCAATCGAGACACCCTTGTCGTTGAGGTGCAGCACCTCGCGAGGCACCGTGCCGCGCCCGACACCGAGCATTGCTCGCCCACCGGACAGGTTGTGCAGCGTTGCGAAGTCTTCAGCGAGGCGCATCGGATTCCACTGCGGAACGACGTTGAACATCGCACCGAAACGCAGCGTTGTGGTTTGTGCAGCTATCCAGGTGGAGATCAGTAAACCGTTCGGAATGACCTCATAGCCCTCGTACTGGAAGTGATGCTCGGTCGTCCAGAACGAGTCGAACCCGAGTCGCTCAGCTTCTTTGGCCGAATTGACGTATTCGAGAGTTGCTTTCCAGCACGCTTCATTCGAGTAACGACGATCCATCGGATTGGGCAAGCCGGCACCGGCATCGTCCATCTCGACTCCCCCGAAGAAGAACGCACCGAGCTTAAGATCTTTCGCAGCCACCATGGCGTCTATGTTCCCACGATGGCTTCGACACTGTTGCAACGAGCGACCACCGTTCATGCTGATGTGACACATCAGCAACAGGACATCCGCATCATCGATGGCGTGATCACCGCCATTGGCGACCTTGCCGCGGAACCAACTGATGAGGTGGTTGACCTGCGGGGACACGTCCTCCTGCCTGCTGCCGTCGAGCCCCATGCCCATCTCGACAAGGCCTTCCTCGCCGAGCAGATTGAGAATCCGACTGGCGACCTCATGGGCGCAATCATTGCGATGCGCGCGAACCGCCACCTGCTCGACGTCAACGAGACCATCGAACGTGCGGAACGGGCCGCCCGGTTGATGGCGTCCAATGGGTTTCGGGCCGTTCGCAGTCACGCCGACGCGACCCTGGAACACGGCCTCACCAGTATCGAGGCACTCGTGGAAGTGAAACGCCGTGTTTCCGATGTGATTGACGTCGAGATCGTTGCGCTGTGTGGGTGGCCGGTGATGGGGCCCGGCGGCGCCGACCAGCGGGCTCTGCTGCATGACGCGTTGCGTGCTGGCGCTGACCTCGTCGGCGGCTGCCCGCACCTCGAGGGTGGCAACACGCTCGGCCCGACCGAATTTTTCCTGCAAACAGCGACCGACCACGGTGTCGGCATCGACCTCCACACTGACGAGACGCTCGATCCGAACGCAACCGGCCTCGCCGAGCTTGCCAAAATGGTTGCGGCAGGTTTCGACCAACCAGTCACCGCAAGCCACTGCGTCAGTCTGGCGATGCAATCCGAACGTGACCAGCAGGCAACGTCTGAGGCGGTTGCAGCGGCAGGCATTGGTGTGGTGGCGCTCCCCCACACCAACCTGTTTCTCCAAGGGCGGGGCCACAACCCAATGCCCCGAGGGCTCACCGCTATTGCCGCCCTTCGCGCTGCTGGCGTACAAGTCGCAGCCGGTGCCGACAACCTGCAGGATCCGTTCAACCCGGTTGGTCGGGCCTGCCCCTTCGAAACCGCCGGCCTGATGATCATGACCAGCCATCTCCTCCCCCATGACGCCTGGTCGTCGGTGAGCACGGTCGCCGGTCGGGTGACCTCGTTCGGTGCTCAGACATTGACGGTTGGCCAGCAGGCTGATCTCGTCGCCGTCAAGGCGGGTACGCTCCGGGAGGCAATTGCATTTGGCCCAGCCGAGCGCATCGTGTGGCGGAAAGGTCGACGTCTTACAGTGTGAGCCAGTCACCATTCGCCCACTCACCAGCGAACGAATCAGGGGAGAAGATCCATTGTCCGCTACACGCGAGCATGCGCTCGAATTTAAAAATCTGTCGATGGTGTTTCCCGATGGGACCCACGCACTCGATGACGTCTCCATCAGCATCGAACGAGGCGAGTTCGTCACCGTCGTGGGCCCGTCCGGGTGCGGCAAGTCCACGCTTCTCCGCATCGCCTCTGGCTTGGAGACACACACGGGCGGCGAGTGCAACGTCGATCGCGACTCGATCGGCTACGTATTCCAGGACGCCACTCTGTT
>NZ_JBDNIJ010000153.1:0-2256 GCF_041688325.1 Ilumatobacter sp. | reverse complement strand
CATTCCCGCTTCGTCAAGGACAACGACTGCGCGGTCGGGCAGATTCCACCGCTCATCGGGCAGGCCGTGGCCGACGTGTTGTTTGGTCGAGTGTTTGTAGACGAGCTTGTGCAACGTGTCCGAATCGAGACCGGCACCGTCTCGCAACGCCTGCGCCGCCCGAGCCTCGCAGCATGTCGCCGGGCTGCGCTGCCGGGGCGAGGTCGACAACACCGGCAGACGCCATTGCCTCGGCGCAAACGTCTTCGATCGTCGCGGCGATCGTGTCCGGGTCGGGACCAGTGACCCGCATCGCAATCTGTTCGATCAGCTGCGGCCCGGCCCATTCCGCATGCCGCATCTCGACTGCTTCGAGGACTTCGTCGATCGACGGCCGCACCATCGCCACTTGCCGCAGCGGGTGCGCCAAAGTTGCCGCCAGCATCTCATCGACATCCACGATCTCGTCGGCGCGTGCCCGCCACCGATCGCGCAGTGTCGATGTCGGCAGCCCGGCATCCGATGCCTTCGCTGGACGGGTGGCGAGACCGCTGTCTCCCCCGCCAGGAGACCACGGCGTCGAGAGCCGACGGCAGACAACGATGTGCAGCAGTACCCCATTGCTGAGGTAAAGGCCGCCCTGCGCGAAAAACGGGACAACGTTCTGGCGAAGTATCTGTCTCGGTCTTCACCAGGCGCATTTCTCGACGCCGAGGCGAGCGACAAGAAGTCGAGGGGCGAAACGGCTCACGCCTTCGCCAGCCGATGCCCTCATCGACCGCGCACGACGCTTCACCCGATCGTGCAAGGCGTCGTGCGACCGATCGTGTCCGGTCCACCTCGATACGCCGATGTCCCCCAATGTCGAATGAGTCGCCTTTACCTCTGCATGACGCTCACTCCGACAGTTCGCACCTCGCCGCCCAATCGCAAGGTGCCACGAGCACTTCTTGTCAGCGTCCGAGAGGCGGCCGACATGCTGGCGATCAGTCGCTCGTCCGTCTACAACCTGATCGACGCAGATCAGCTCACGCCGATCCGTATCGGCCGAAGTGTCCGGTTTCCCGTCGAACAGCTCGAACGATTTGTCGCTGCACGGATCGCCGGCGAGGCCGCCGCGTCGTCGGCGCGCGGGTGACCACGGATTACACCTCCGCGGGTTCGATCGGCGCGACCGGTCCGTTCGGGGCCCACTTCTTGCCAGTCGGCTTCCGTGGAGAACTGCGGCGACCGCCGTTCGCCAAGCTGCGTTTCGGCTCGACCCCCGGCGTTTCCAACGCCGTCGACAACCGGTGAATGGTCGACCACCGCGTATCGAGGCGACCATTCTCGATCCGCGAGATGTCAGCCTGCGCGACGCCGGCGCGATCGGCGAGTTGAGCCTGCGTCCAACCCAAGTCGATCCGGCGTTCGCGGATCAAGCCTCCGGGACTGCTCATTCCCGCGAGGGTCGCGAGATCGGCCATACAGTCAAACATATGTGCTTTTCCACATCACCGGCAAGCACTCCCGACACGTCCACGACAGATTCCAAGGTCCGGTGACAGAAGCGGTGTGGTCGTAAGGTTGGACAGGTGCCTCGGCTGAGCGAGTTCTACGGGATCGTGATCTACAGGTACTTCGCGGATCACAATCCGCCCCACTTCCATGCGATCTACGCCGAACACGAAGCGCTGATCCGAATCGATGACGACTCGACGATCAGGGGCGGCCTCCCACGGACTGCTGCGCGACTCGTCGAGCAGTGGCGAGCACTACACCAGAGCGAACTTGCGACCAACTGATCCCTGGCGCAGGAGCCAGCAGCCCTATCGGGCATCGAGCCGCTCCAGTAACCTGTGAAGATGACCGATCTCGCCCGAGTCACCGCTGTCAAGCATCTCGGCGCACGAGAGCTGAGCATCACGTTCTCAGACGGCCTCGTGCGCGAACTCGACTTCGCCGATGCTTTGCCGGGCGTGCTTGCATCGATCGACGACGACGAGAGCTTCGCTGCAGCCGCAGTGGACTCGGTGGCCGGAACGGTCGCGTGGCCGAACGGCATCGATCTCGATCCTGACGTACTGCACGGCGATCAACAAGCAGCAGCGGCGACGCAGCCGCGACTTCTCCGCGAGTACCGGCTCGAACGCACCGGCTGACTGCCAGGGTTCGGGATTTCTACTTGCCGGTGAGTCTCAGGGTTACTCTCAAATGAGCCGATTTCGGCTTGGACGAATCTCTGACCAGGGACGATCCACAGTTGGTCGGAATCCCACGCCTTCCGCGCTGACGTTT